>JBCDEN010000187.1:0-7060 GCA_039179715.1 Pseudomonadota bacterium | reverse complement strand
GTGACGACATCTTCCGCCATTTTTTTCTCCTCGTTTTTGACTGGGATCAGATCCGGCGCAGCCAGTCGGCGATGCCCTGGCCTATGACGTGCGTTTGATCTTCCTGGAGAAAATGCGAACGTGCCCAACATCGAAGCGCGCTTCGTCGGGGCCGGATCGCATTTTCTCCAGGAAGATCAACCGCACGTCATCGGCCAGGGCATCGCCGACTGGCTGCGCCGGCTCTGATCCCAGTCAAAACCGAGGAGAAAAAAATGGCGGAAGTTGTCGTCACGCAAAAGGTGAATGCCCCACTGGCCGATCTCTGGGACAGCTGGGACAGTTTCGACGAGATCTACAGTTTCAATCCGGTCATCAACCAGTCGCCGCTCCTGTCCAGGAGCGCGCCGACCGGAATGGGAGCGGAACGGGTCTGCAAACACATCGACGGGAAAACCTATCTGAAGGAACGGATCATCGGCTATCAGCCGGAAGAGTATATCGTTGTCGATATCTTCGACGCCAACCTGCCGCTCAAGAAGGCGGTTGTGACGCTGGACTTCGTCGCGCTTTCACCCGATCAGAGCCGCGTCACGATGCGCATCAGTTTCACACCGAAATTCGGACCGGTCGGCTGGCTGATCGCCCCGTTGATGAAGTCGCAGTTCAGGAAAGGTCTCTCGGATCTCCTGTCATCCAATGCCAGGTTCGTAGAAAAGGGAGTCGAGGTTCATCCCAAAGCAGCAGCGTGAGTAAAGAAGTGTGTCATTTTAAGACATTCGTTAACGATATTCTTTTTTGGTGACACTCTTTTCTGGTGAATTCGGCTGAAATGCTGGCGCAAAAGTTAACAAAGAGTTACGATTCCCGGTAACTCAATAATTAACAGTGAGTGCGTCATGAAAACGATTTTCAGATCAGTTGTTGCCGCGGCAGGTCTTCTTGCGGTTGTTTCAACTGCTGCATTTGCCGAAAGCGGCACGACCCGGATTGTGCACGACGAACCTTACGGAGCGATTGTGACCAAGGAAGCCGGAGTGCTGGTTTTCCGCGGCCTGCCGCCGACCCGCAAGGTGATCGTCAACCCGGGCGGGAAAACGCCGCTCGACCTGAGGATGACCGAGGTTCGCGAGACGAATGTGGTTGTCTTCAGCCAGGACGATTACATCCGCGGACGTGGGTCGAAAGTCCTGCGCCTGAAGTAACAAAGTCCGGTTGCCGGGCCGTTATGTCGAACGGCCCAGCAATCGGTCGTCATAGGGATAGGTGCTGAGGCGCTCGTATCCCGTGCCGGTGATCAGAAGCTGTTCTTCGAGCTTCACACCCTCATGGCCGCCATGACGGCCGACGTAACTCTCCACACAGACCACCATGCCGGGCTCCAGGCAGCCATCATAGCCACCGCTTTCCCAGTCGGACGGGTAGGGCACTGCCGGGTACTCATCGCACAGGCCGACACCGTGAAAGAGCACGGAGTACCGGTTTGCAAGGCAGTCGTCCGGCAGGCTTACGGCAGTGTGCGAGAGTTCGCGGAACGAACGGCCCGGAGCGAGCATGCCGATATTGGCCTCGATCTGGTCATAAGCCATCTGGTAGAGGCTTCGCTGCTCGTTGGTCGGCGTTCGATCACCACAGAGCCAGGTTCTGGAAATGTCGCAGCACATGCCGTAAGGCCCGACAAGGTCGGTATCGAACGCGACCAGGTCACCCTCCTCGATCAGGCGCGATGATGCCTCCTGGAACCAGGGATTGGTGCGCGGACCGGAAGCCAGGAGTTGGGTCTCGATCCACTCGCCGCCCCGTCTGATGTTGCCCGCGTGCAGCAGCGCCCACAGGTCCCATTCCGTCATGCCGGGTGCAAGCGCATCTTCCATTTCCCGCATGGCCGCTTCGCAGGACGCGATCGAGCGGCGCATGGCCTTGATCTCGTCAGCGCTCTTGACCGACCGCGCCAGTTCCATGACCTCTTCGCCGTCATGGAATTCCAGACCATGCGCCTGCAATGCGGCGACACCTTCGCGGCGGGCCTTGTCAAGGGCAATGCGGTGGTTGCCACCGCCATAAGTCTTCACCAGATCGGCGAGTTCGTCGGCCCATTTCAGGGCAAGTTCCGCAGAGCGGGGACCGGCTTCGAAGTAGAACCAGGGAATGCCGTGGCGGACTTCGTCGACCAGAAGATTGTGCCCGGACAGGTGTTCGCAATGGTGAAAGTCGAAGGCAACGACCGGTCCTTCCAATGCCACGAACGTGTAGCGGACAGCGTTGTGCGTCGACCAGACCTGCATGTTGGTGGCGTCCGTCGCGTAGCGGACATTCAGGGGGTCGCAGAGAATTGCGGCGCTCAGATCGTTGTTTTCAAGCTGCTGCCGGATACGCGCGAGCCGGTAGGCGCGCATGGCATCGAGATCAGGCGCATCAAGACCAAGCGCAGCCCATTCGGTCTCGGCGAGTTCCCCGTAACCGAGAACGTGCCGGTTGAGCGACGTCGCCTTTTCGTTCGCATAGGCGGCGAGCGCCTCGTAACCTGCTGCGGCGCCCGGATGAAGCGGCAGCTCGGCCGGCATGATTTTCCGTCTGTGGCGGCCAAATAGTTCCGTGTTCATGGCACTGACACCTCCTCCGTGTGACTTGCCCCTGTTGCGGATTACATGCGCATGCGCTCTGCCTTCGGATCGAAAGGCGGATCCGGCAAAATGGTCGCCTTGCACATCTCGCCCAGGATTTCGATTTCAAATGCGCCTGCGCCGGTCTCTCCGGCCAGCTCCGCGGGGATGTATCCCTGTGCCAGAGATTTCTCGACCCAGTGCGCGTAGCCGCCGGAGGTTATCCAGCCGATGACCTTGCCGTCATGCCAGACCGGTTCATCACCCATGACATCCGCGTCGGATGCGGCAACCTCGAAAGCGACCCGGCGTTTTTGGAGACCCTCATTGAACTCGGTGCGGGCGGCGTCCTGGCCGATGAAACGGTTCTTGGTCAGCTTCACGAACCGGCCGAGATCGGCTTCATATGGCCCGTAGATGGGGCGGAATTCCCGGAACCAGGTGCCGAAGTTCTTTTCAAGCCGCAGGGACAGCAGCGCGCGCATGCCGAAGTTGCGGATGCCGAACTCGGCGCCGGCCTCCATCAGGGCCTCGTAGACCTGACGTTCATATTCCGGCGTCATCCAGATCTCGTAGCCAAGATCGCCGGAATAGGTGATCCGGTTGACCTTGCACGGGGCATTGGCGACGTCCATTTCGCGGAAGTCCATGAACCGGAAGGCTGCGCCCGAGACGTTTTCTCCGGCCACCTTCTGCAGTACGTTGCGGGCGTTCGGCCCGGCAATGGAAAGCCCCACCCAGCCGAGATTGATGGCCCGCAGCGTTACCGACCCGTCATCCGGCAGGTGCTTTTCGAACCAGCGCATGTGGTAGACCTCGGCCTGCGAAGACCCGAACATGTAAAATGTTTCGTCGGAGGCGCGCGCGACGGTGAAATCGCCGATCAGCTTGCCGTTTTCGTTGAGCATCGGTGTCAGCACGATCCGGCCGACCTTCGGCATGGTGTTGGTCATCAGGTACGACAGGTAGTCTTCCGCGCCCGGTCCGCTGATTTCATATTTCGCGAAATTTGCGATTTCGGTGATCCCGACGCTTTCACGAACCGCCCGGCATTCCGCGCCCACATGTTCAAAATCATTGGAGCGGTGGAAAGAGAAGACGTCCCTTGCTTCAACGCCTTCAGGGGCGAACCACAGCGGTGTTTCCAGACCCCAGCTGTCGCCCATGACAGCGCCCTGCGCCAGCATGCGGTCGTAGAGCGGGGTTGTCTGATGCGGCCTGCCGGCCGGCAGTTCCTCGTTCGGGAAGCGGATGCGGAACCGGCGGCGGTAGTTTTCCTGCACCTTCGCGTTGGTATAGGAAAGTGTCGCCCAGTCGCCATAACGGGCGACATCCATGCCCCAGATATCGTATCCCGGATCGCCGTTGATCATCCAGTTGGCGAGTGTAAGCCCTACACCGCCGCCCTGGCTGAACCCGGCCATGACACCGCAAGCGACCCAGTAGTTCTGCAGGCCGCGAACCGGTCCAACGAGCGGGTTGCCGTCGGGTGCAAAGGTGAAGGGTCCGTTGATGATCTGCTTGATGCCCGCTGTCTGCAGCGCGGGGAAATGCTCGAAGCCGACCTCAAGCTCAGGCGCGATGCGGTCAAGATCGGGTGCCAGCAATTCGTGGCCGAAATCCCAGGGGGTCTCGCGCGGGCTCCACGGGCGGCAGTTCTGCTCGTAGGTTCCCAGCAGCATGCCCTTGCCTTCCTGGCGCGTGTAGATCTCGCCACCGAAGTCGAGGATGCCGATCAGTTCCTTGCCAGTCGCTTCATTGTGGGCAACGACTTCCGGCATCTCGTCGGTCAGGAGATACATGTGTTCCATGGCGAGGATAGGCAGTTCAAGGCCGACCATGCGGCCGCACTCGCGCGCCCACAGGCCACCCGCATTGACGACATGCTCCGCCCGGATCGTGCCCTTCGAGGTGACGACATCCCAGGTGCCGTCCAGCGTCTGCACCAGGTCTTCCACCTTGGTGTGCCGGTAGACGGTTGCGCCGTTCACACGTGCGGCCTTGGCATAGGCGTGCGTCGTACCGGACGGATCCAGGTGACCCTCGATCGGGTCCCAGAGCGCACCGATAAAGTGTTTTTCGTCGAGCATGGGGAACATGGCCTTGGCTTCCAGGACCGAAATCAGCTCCAGTTCCATGCCGAGATACCGGCCCTTGGCCTGGGCGAGACGCAGAAAGTCCATGCGCTCGGGCGTGTCCGCGAGCATCACGCCGCCCGTCAGATGCAGACTGCAGGACTGGCCGGAAATTTCTTCCAGTTCCTTGTAAAGATCGACCGTGTAGCTTTGCAGCTGGGCGACGTTGGGATCGCCGTTCAGCGTATGAAAACCTCCAGCTGCATGCCATGAGGAGCCGGAGGTGAGTTCGTCGCGCTCGACTAGGACAACATCCTTCCAGCCCAGCTTGGTGAGGTGATAAAGAACACTGCAGCCGACGACGCCACCACCAATGACAACGACCTGAGTGTGAGTTTTCATACGTGTGCTCCGGACTGACCGCAGAGGGGCGGCGGGGTCTTCAAGGGGGTGATCTAAAAATCGGTGGGCACGCCACCCTCGGCCTTGCGCCGGTCGACAAAGTCCGTGATTTCCTCGTCGACTGCAGGATCAAGGGCAGGCTGTTCATAGGCCTCTAGCGCTTTCTTGTAGAGCATGTTGGCCTTGTCGTAGGCGATCGGGCTTCCGGCCTCGGACCACGTCTCGTAATTGCGCCAATCGGACACGATCGGTGGGTAGAACGCGTCCTTGTAGCGCGCCTGCGTGTGCTCGGTTCCGAAGAAGTGACCCGCGGGTCCCACATCCTCGATCGCGTCGACCGCGAGCGAGGCTTCGGACACGTCCAGAGGGGTCAGGTATTCGGCGATCTTCTGCAGCAGGTCGATATCGGCAATGAATTTCTCGAATCCGGCGCTGAGGCCGCCTTCAAGCCAGCCGGCCGCGTGCTTGATCAGGTTGCCGCCGCCGTTGATCGCGCCCCATTCCGACAGTGTTGTCTCCAGGGCGGCCTGATAGTCGACCGTGTTGGCGGCACAGACGCCGGAGGAGCGGAAGGGCAGCTTGTAGCGTCTTGCCAACTGGCCGCTGACAAGCGCGGCCTTCATGTATTCAGGGGTGCCGAACGCCGGTGCACCGGACTTCATGTCGACATTCGAAGTGAAGCCGCCATAGATGACGGGCGCTCCCGGACGGACGAGCTGTGCGAAGGCAATGCCCGCCAGCGCTTCCGCGTTTTGCAGCGTCAGTGCCCCGGCAACGGTGACAGGTGCCATCGCGCCGGCGAGCGTGAACGGGGTGACGACGGAAACCTGCCCTGCCTTTGCCATTTCGATGATGCCCTGAAGCATGGGCGTATCGAGGCGCAGCGGGGACGAGGTGTTGATCACCGTCAGCGTGCAAGGTGTGTCGACCAGTTCCTCATGCGTGAGCCCGTTTGCGATCCGGGCCAGTTCGATGCCGTCGTGATTGCGTTCCTTGCCGAGGGAGTAAAGATGGAGCGTCTTGTCGGTCAGCCGGATCGCATCGGCAATGCAATCCAGATGGCGAATGGAGGCATGAAGGTCGACAGGTTCGACAGGATATCCGAGCGGTGCATGAATGATGTTGAAGAACTGCGCGAGCTTGAGGAGCTTCTGGAAGTCCTGCCGGTTTCCGGGCCTGCGGCCGCCGTCGCGATCGACGACATTGGGCGTGCTGGCAACGCATGAGAACACGATCGCATCGCCGCCGATCTGAAGGTCGTGCTTTCTGTTGCGGGCGCGCAGCGTGAATTCGGCAGGGGCCTTGGCGACGAGTTCCTCGACCATGGCGCGATCCATGCGCACACGGTCCTCGCCCGGCTTCACGTCGGCTCCGGCTGCCTTGAGCATTGCCTTTGCGTCCTCGTGGAGGAAATCCATGCCGATCTCTTCCAGAACCCGCATGGAGGCATCGTGGATCGATTCAAGTTCGTCTGCGGAGATTGCTTCGATCGGCTTGAAGATATGCCGCGGTTGCCTGAAGGGCTTTTGGGGGAAGAGCTCCGGTCCTGCCTTTTCACCTCCGCCCCTGCGGCGGCGCCCGCGCCGCGTGGGTGCTGTTTCTTTCAAGGCAAGGGTGCCAAGGTCCTCTGTCATCCGATCCGCCATTGTTTCGCGATTTGCGGGACTTGCGCCGCCATGGTGGCTTGCCGGCAAGATCGCAGGATGTGCCGACTTTAGCGGAGAGCATTGTTTTTCCGGGCAGTCTCAGAGCGACGGTCTCTGCTTCAACTCCGACATGACGGGTGCGCGCCAGGTGCCATCAACAGGGTTCTATGAAACTTCAGCTTGACGAATTGGAGCTTCAAAGCGATCAGAGGTCAGTCAAATCGAATGTGGATCCAACTGGCGTGAACGAACGGCTCTCCGATTCAGATCTTCTGACCTTCCTCCAAGGCCTTTTGCCGGTCGAGGACTGGGGAAGCGCGCGGCTGCGTCCGCTTCCGGTCAACTATACCAGCCG
>JBCDEN010000446.1:0-4231 GCA_039179715.1 Pseudomonadota bacterium | reverse complement strand
TTGCATCATGCCGGCATCACCGCCTACGAGACGGTGCTGGGGCTTGTTCTGGGTGTTCTGGCGGGCGCAACCAGCGCAATTCTGCTGTGGACCTTCCCGGTGACGCGGCCAGCGCTTCTTCCCTTGATCCTGGTGACCCAGTCCCTTCCGGTTTTCGCGATCGCACCGATCCTGGTGCTGTGGCTGGGATGGGGACTGGCGTCGAAGATCGTGATGGCGGTCCTGGTCATCTTCTTCGCGGTGACCTCAACCATGTATGACGGCCTGCGGCGGATGGATCCTGGCCTCGTCGATCTGGCCCGCCTGTACCGGTTGCCCCGCTTTTCCGAGCTCTGGATGCTGCGCCTGCCCGCAGCCCTGCCGGCGCTTGCTTCCGGCATCCGCATCGCGGCGGTGTTTGCCCCCATCGGCGCGATCGTCGGCGAATGGGTGGGTGCGAAAGGCGGGCTTGCCTTCGTCATGCTGCACAGCAATGCGCGCGTGAAAACCGATGAAACCTTCGCCGCCCTCATTCTGCTGGCGGTGATGGTTCTTCTCCTGCGGGCCGCGGCTGACGCGTTTGCCCGGATGATCGTCCCCTGGCAGGTCGAAAACTGACTGCCTATTCCTGGAGGAATGAATGAAAAAGAAAGTACTGTCATTGGCTCTTGCTGCCGGTCTGCTCGCAAGCGCTCCGGTTCAAGCGGCGGACAAACTGACCGTTCTGCTCGATTGGTTCACCAATCCGGACCATGCGCCGGTCATCACGGCGCAAACGAAGGGCTTTTTTGAAGCACAGGGCCTCGAGGTCGAGCTGATCGAACCGGCCGATCCGGCAATGCCGCCCAAACTGGTCGCGGCCGGGCAGGGCGATATCGCGATCTCCTACCAGCCCACGCTGCATGCGCAGATCGAGGAAGGCCTGCCGGTCGCCTGGATCGGCACGCTGGTCGAAACGCCTCTGAACTCCCTGATCGTGCTGGAAGATGGTCCGATCAAGAAGATCGAGGATCTCAAAGGAAAAACAATCGGTTATTCGGTTTCCGGTTTCGAGGATGCGATGCTCGGACAAATGCTGAAATCGGTCGGCCTGAGCGTCGATGATGTCGAACTGATCAACGTGAACTTTTCCCTGTCGCCTGCGCTCATGTCCGGCCAGGTGGATGCCGTCATCGGCGCGTACCGCAATTTCGAACTCACACAGCTTGAAATCGAAGGAAAAAAGGGCGTTGCCTTCTATCCGGAAGAAAACGGCGTGCCGATTTTCGACGAACTGATCTACGTCGTGAACAAGGACAAGACGGGCGATCCGCGTTTTGCGAAATTCCTGGCCGCCATCGAGGCCGCCACCGTCTATCTGACGAACCATCCCGATGACGCCTGGGACGCCTTTATCGAGGCTTATCCGGAGCTGAATGACGAGTTGAACAGACGGGCCTGGGCGGACACACTGCCGCGTTTCGCCAAGCGACCAGCAAGCCTGGATGAAGGCCGGTATCAGCGCTTCGCCGAGTTCATGGCGGAGGCGGGGCTCATCAGCAAGGTGGTGCCGGTCGAAAGCTACGCCGTCGAGATCAGATAACAACAACCGGGCGGAGAGGTTCGGTCTCTGGTCCGGACCGGCCTTGCAAATGTCTCTTCAATAAGCAAAAACGCCGGAGCTCCGCCCCGGCGTTTTTTGTCAGTTCAGCCGGATGGCCCGTCAGGCAACCGGCTGCTGGTGCTCCTGGGCGCGCGCATTGTTGCGCACCGCCTTTTGAACCTTCTCGAAGGCACGCACTTCGATCTGGCGTACACGCTCGCGGCTGACACCGAATTCACCGGACAGATCTTCCAGTGTCATCGGGTCCTCGGCGAGACGCCGGGCTTCGAAAATGCGGCGCTCACGCTCATTGAGAACCTCCATGGCATCGCTCAAGAGCTTGCGGCGCATGTCCAGTTCTTCCTGGTTGGCCAGCAGGGTCTCCTGGCTGTCGCTTTCGTCAACGAGCCAGTCCTGCCACTCACCGGCGTCGGCTTCGGCGCGCACGGGTGCGTTGAGGCTGGCATCGCCGCCCAAACGACGGTTCATGGACACCACTTCTTCCTCGGAAACACCAAGGCGCGTTGCGATCTCCTTGACCTGATGCGGCTTCAGATCGCCCTCATCGAGCGCCTGGATCTTGCCTTTCAGACGGCGCAGGTTGAAGAACAGTCGCTTCTGGTTGGCGGTCGTGCCCATCTTGACGAGCGACCATGATCTCAGGATGTATTCCTGGATGGCGGCCTTGATCCACCACATGGCATAGGTGGCCAGACGGAACCCCTTGTCGGGCTCGAACCGCTTGACGGCCTGCATCAGTCCGACATTACCCTCCGAAACGACTTCGCCGATCGGCAAGCCGTAGCCGCGATAGCCCATGGCTATCTTGGCAACCAGTCGAAGGTGGGAATTCACGAGGCGTTCGGCAGCTTCGGGGTCTTCATGCTCCTTGTAGCGCTTGGCGAGCATGTACTCTTCCTGCGGCTGAAGCATGGGAAACTTACGAATCTCATCCAGGTAGCGGCTCAGGCCACCTTCCCCGGCTGTGAGAGTAGGAACGTTTTGGGCCATATTATGCACCCCCTTTCGTCATGTCGCATCCTCCCTTCCTGCCGCTGCTCCGGTTTACGCAAGCACTCAAGTCAGAGGAAAGGCGGACGCAGAATCGTGTCCGTTAAGGCACACAAGAGAGTCTAATATAGGTTGGAAATTGCCGATTGCATGGCAAGTTCGCGCAATTGCATCCTAAAATTTTCGTAACGAAAATAAAAGATTTGCAAAATCAGTAGGATATTCACTTTCAAAACGCAGCGTTTCACCGCTTGCAGGGTGTTTGAATGCCAATAAACCAGCGTGCAGCGCCTGTCTGTTGAAATCGGATACCGCGGTTTTGAGGGGGTCCTGAAGCCGATTGATCTTTGTCTTGAAGCCGGAGCCATAGTCCCCGTCACCGATCAGCGGATGTCCGATATGGGCCATGTGGACGCGGATCTGATGGGTGCGGCCTGTTTCCAGCCGGCATTCCATCAATGAGGCGAGGTCCGCCTGTTCGGCCGGACCGAAACGCTCCCTGACCTGCCAATGGGTGACGGCATGTCTGCCGCTGGTCTTGACGACCGCCATTTTCTGCCTGTTGCTCTGGGAGCGGGCCAGATTTGCGTCGATCGTGCCCTTCAGGCTGGCAGGAGCGCCCCACACAAGCGCGGAATAGGCCCGCTCCAGTGGTCCGCTGCGGCCATGATCCGCGAACTGGTCGGCCAGTCCCTGGTGAGCCTGGTCCGTTTTCGCCACCACCAGCAGCCCGGAGGTGTCCTTGTCGATCCGATGGACGATCCCCGGCCGCCTGACACCACCGATGCCGGACAGGCTGTCACCGCAATGATGGATCAGGGCGTTGACGAGCGTGCCGGTCCAGTTTCCCGCTCCCGGATGCACGACAAGACCGGCCGGTTTGTCGACAACGATCAGATGTTCGTCCTCAAATACGACATCAATGGGAATGTTCTCGCCTTTCGGCTCGGGATCTTCCGGTTCGGGAAGCGTCAATGTGAGCGCATCTCCTTCATTGACCCGGAATTTGGGTTCCACTATTTTCGCGCCGCCGACGGTGACGTCTCCGGACTTGATGAGGGACTGGATCCTGTTGCGGCTCAGCGCATCCAGATGCGCTGCCAGAACCGCATCCAGCCGTTTCCCGGCATCGGCTGCATCTACTGTCAATCTGAAATCCGTGTCGCGGTCGACCGGATCTTCATGGGAAACATCTGTCATGTCACACCCTGATTTTCGGGACGAGGACCAGAACGAAGCGCCGCTAGACCCGGCCGCCGAACGCATCCAGGCAAGACTGAAACGCCTGCTTTTCGGATCGTCCCTGATCATGTTCGCGGGTTTGTTCGCTGTCTTTGCAGCAATTCTCTACACGATCAACACCGATGACACCGATATTTCGCAAGATGCGTTTGCGTCGTCGATTGTCGTCGGCCCGGAAGCGGAAGTGCTTCAGGCAACCGTATCCGACGGCGTCATCTACGTTCTTGAGCGAGAGGGAATCCAAACGGCGCTTCTTCGCGTGGATCCGGTGAGCGGCAAGCAGATTGGCCGGACGGATTTTGTAGCGCGGTGAGGGCCGCAAGCGGCTGCACACGATTGCCGGTATCTTGTTTCGCCGGAAAAATGCCGGCAGAAGACACCAATGCGAAAAAAGAGGTTGCGTCTTTGTCCGCGCGG
>JBCDEN010000137.1:0-7928 GCA_039179715.1 Pseudomonadota bacterium | reverse complement strand
TGACCGCATACATAGCCAAGTTTCTGACGCTCTGGTCTCAATACGGGTTCCCTGCACTTACGCAACCAGGAATAGGAGAAAGTAAATGCGCAAAGAACCCGATCGCGGTATCTGATTGCTGAGAACCCCGCTACGGCAGGGTGTTTTAGAACCTAACTCCCATAATTCTTGAAATGAGGAACGGCGCTTCGTGAGAAGCGTGATTGTCCAGAACACGCTAAAACGCGACAGTTTTAGCGGGTATGCGACCGGTTTCGCTTATCATGCGGTTTTACCTGGCCGCGATAAATCCAAAGCAGAGCTCATCAAATTCGTCGATGCTCATACTGATCATACTGATATTGTACGCAGCGTAGCTTCAGGTGACGAGTGCGCTAAAATCGACACCTCTCTCGCGATAGTTTTCCTGTCCGTGTGGCGTTCATCAATCGGGACCGCCCGGGACAACTTTAGTGGGAGATCGGAGCGTTTGAGATCGAGGAGCAAATCGCTGGCAACTTGCACGAGACTTCAAGCTGAACCTGCAAATCACGGCTCCTGATCTTGGGAGTGCCACACGTCACAGGCATTCGCGCCATGCCCGACGCATCTATGGGAGTGCAGCACCGCATTTCCGTAGCTTAAAACATGGGCACTGACATGGTTTACTCTCAATCGGCATTCGAACAGGATCTTCTCACACTCGCTCGCACGCACTACCAGCTCGGTGAGCTGCGGCTGAACCCCTGGGATCAGGACCGGACTGGCTATGAAGCTCCAGCCGATGCAAACAGCAAGATCAGTCTGTCCCATATTTCCAGACGTACGGCCTGGGCCGTCTATGACAAGGTCGCCCGTTCAGCCGGAGAAATGTATGTCGGCAGACTGGCACAGACACGTTTGCTGTACCGCAGGTTCAATCTGGAAGATCCCGACCACTACAATCTGACCGACGGCCTGCCGATCAATGTCCAGAAACTCAAACGCTGGTCGGTTTGCATCAACGATTGCTGGATGCTGGGTGCAATTCACACGCACAAAAAGTTCTGCCTTGTTACCAGCATCCGCAATCCGGACCACATTTACGATGAAGCCAACGGCTATTTCATTGTGACCGGAAGGGAGCTCAATGGCCTGCGCAACTTCGGCTACGAACCGGAAAGGGAATGGGGAAGCGTCATGACCTTTGTCTGCCGGAAACCGCAGAAGGCGGCACGTGCAACGCTCCGGAACTATGCGGCGCTCATGGGCCGGGCAAATAGCTATGCCAACAAAGCCAGAATATCGCTTTTCGCCCAAGGCATTTACTGATGCAAATTGTCCGTCCGGCTATTCCGATCTTCATGGCAACGACGCGCTCCGTTATGCTGCCTTTGCAGCGCAACAGCCAATCAGCCAGATGGACCGGTCCGGATCGATGCCTTCGCGGCCAAAGATCTGAGACTGTCGGTAAAGCGGAAGGCGGTTCGCGTAGGTTGCTCCCGGACCATGCGCCGGAAGACCGCCTCCCCGCCGGCCGCGTTCGATCGGGCGCGATGGCAGGGGTGCCTGATCAATCCTCTCGCAGCAAGCAAAGTTCGATGCCTTCGTGAAGGAATTCAACGAGAAACGTCCCCACGAAGCGCTTGCCATGAAAACCCCGGCCGAGGTCTACAGGCTCTCATCAGGGCCATATCAAAGCCTGCCGGAGCTGAACTATCCGTTCCACGACACAGACGCCATGGTCACCGCATGCGGACGGATCTGCATGCATCGCATGAAGATCAACGTCCCGGCCGTTCTGGCCGGTCAAAAGCCCGGAATCACGGAAGTCGATGAGGGAATTTGGCTCATAAGCTTCATGAGCCATGATCCGGAATACATAGATCCGGAGCAGAAAACACCACAGACAATCGACAACCCGTTCGGCACGAGGTTGTAACCCGTGTCTCCGGTACAAACTGTTACCTATGTCTCCGGGTCGGACAGGTCTGGGAGTGGTGCCGCTGATAGGACTCGAACCTACGACCCCATCATTACGAATGACGTGCTCTACCAACTGAGCTACAGCGGCGTTTCCCTGGTATCGGGATGGGCGCGCGGGACGCGCGCGGACTCGATCAAGATCGAGTGCGCCGCTAATTACCGGAGCTTGCGGCCAGATGCAAGAGGCATCTGGCAGGTTCGCGGCGGGACACCCACTATTGTCTTCAAAGGCTGCCGGTCATGCCCCTTTTCACGGCAAGCCGGATCGCAGGTTCAGTTGAAGAAACGGGGCCGGGCGCTCTTGTTGTCCGTATCCTTGTCGTCGTCATCCGTGCCCGGATCGTCAGGCATGCGCTTGAGCGGGAACTGGATGGGACCGTTTGTTTCCTCCGGTGCTTCCGCCGCGCCGGTTTCCGCTTTTTTCCCGTCTTCCGGCTTCACCGCGTCAGACTCTGCATCCGCCTGCCCGCCCCCGTCTTTTCCGCCCCCGTCTTTCGTACCCTTGTCACCTTCTCCATCACCGTCCGCCGCTTTGGAGGTATCGGCTTCGCCGTCGGCTGCTTTCACGGACGGGTCGGTTTTCGCGTCAGGAGCGGCTGACGGCTTTGGATCCTGCGTGTCGGCAGCACCGGCACCGGATTTCGGTGCAGCGTCCGGCAAGTTGCCCATGGACGGGCTGAAGCGAACGTCGTCCGTCGTCCCTTCAAAGCCGTGTTGCGCACTTGTATCCGCCGCTGCGGCAGCAGGGGCCGCTTTTGGCGTTTCGGAGGCAATGGGTGCCGGTGTCGGCGCTTCGGCGGCAGGCTCCGCCTTGAGTTCCACGGTTTTCGGGTCTTGTGCCGCAGGCGCCTCGGCGGAACGAGCCTCCGCCGGAGTGTCCGGTTCTAAGGTTTCCACCGGGGCCGGGTCGGCGGCCGGCATTGCAGCCGGAAGCGCAGGTGCCTCGAAAAGGCTGTCCTCGATGAGCTCACCTTCCTCTTCGATCGCGCTGCCGGGGGACGTCCACTGGAAGGCATCGAGCTTGCCGGTCACCGGCGAGACCGGCTGCCACTCGGCGGAAACTATTCCGTCCGCGACCCAGGCCTTGTCCTGAGGTGCCTTGAGCGCCCGCGCCAGCCAGTCCCGCATCCGGCTCCTGTCGCCATGTTCGGCCTCTTCGACCTCGGCCATCAGCAGGAAGGCGGAACGGGTCGGTTCGGACTGAAGAACCTTCTTCAATTGGGTGCGCGCATCCTCGAATTCCCGCGCCTCGATGGCGGCCCGCGCAATCGCCAGTGCGCCTTCCGGCGTGTTGGTGCGCTGCGCGGACAGGGACTTCACGCGTTTCAGCCTGTCGACGGCAGAATCGCCGGTGCGCACATGCGCGTAGGTTTCCGCGAGTTCCGGATGCGGCGACAGACGCCAGGTTGCTTCCAGCACCTTCGCGGCCTTGCGGATATCCCCCCGGCGCGTCGCAAGACGGGACGTCAGCACGGCGGCCGGCACGAGATCGAGCGCAAGGCCATGGGCTTCCTTGGCCAGCGAAAACGCCCGTTCGGGTTCCCCGCCTTCGAGTTTCTGGGCCAGCGCCGTCAGGATGACGGCCCGCTGACGGCGGTAGGTCTTCTTGTCAATCAGCTTGGCGGCGTAGTTGCCTTCCAGCGTCTTCAGGGCCTCATCCCAGTGATGGGCGACAGCCTGGTAACCGAGCACGGCCTTGCCGGCCCATTCCAGGCCGGGCTGCGTCTTCGCCGCTTCTTCCGCGTAGTGGCGGGCGGCAACCGGTTCTCTCTGGCGTTCCGCCTCGACGAACAGGCCGTGAAGACCGAGCGCCTTGGTTTCCGGTTCATCCAGCATGTCCTCGAAGCGCTGGCGCGCCTCGTCATCCTTGCCGGCGAGCTGTGCGGTCTGGGCAAGCAGAAGCTTGGCCGCGGGTTCCTCCGGCAACAGCTTGTCGGCGTCCAGTCCGTAGCGCCTTGCAAGTTTCGCGTTGCCGGTGCCAAGCGCGATCAGGCCATGGGACAGCGCTGCATAGCCCTTGTCCTTGCGGCGGCGGCGGAAGAACCGGCCAGCGATCTGCGGAGACTGAAGGATTGCCCGGATGATTGAAATGGCGATCAGCAAGACAATAAGCGCGATACCGGCGACAAGGGCAACGACGACCGGCGGCTGTTCCCAGACATATCCGTTCCAGCTGATGGAAATCGTCCCGGGCAGGTCCGCCATCCAGGCGAAACCGGCCGCAAGGCCAAACAGCAATAGAAAGAACAACAAGACGCGGATCATAAAGCTCGCTCCCAAGCGTCGCCGGGCGACTCCGGCTTAAAACAACAACTGCTCGGGCGACCGGTCTGCGGTCGCCGCTTAACTGTCCTTCGCGGCAAGCGCATTGAGCACTTCCTGCGATGCCTTTTCCGTCAGCCCGTCCACCTGGACACGGGCCTCGGCACGGGCAACCCAATCGCTTCCGGCAGCTTTCGCAGCATCGGGCAGCTCCTGATAGGCCGCGATTGCTCCGGAAAGATCTCCATTGGAAACAGCATTTTCCATTCGCCGCAAGGCCGCTTCCGGTCCCGTGCCGTCCGCATCGCCGGGCCCGCGCACCGCGACAATGGACCTGGCGCTCGCCAGAAGGCTGTCAAGAACATCGTCCGAGTGATCCGGCTCCGAGAACGTCTGGTAGATACTCCGGGCCACAGGCGGAAACTGCGCGATCAGGACAGACACCGGCTCAACCCCGGTCTTTGCATGAGACTCGAGCGCCTGGACGTCGATATCCGCCGGCAGTCCGGCCTTGACCGCCGCAAGTTCCGTTTCATAGGGCCGGCCGGAATCGACTGCCGACTTCAGCGCGGAAACCGATAGTGCCCTCGCGGCAACCTCACGCGCCGTCGCATCTCCCATCGTGCCCTCGACCTGCTGCAGTCTTTTCGACAGGGAATCCAGTTCAGCCCGGATGGATTCGAGTGCGGCCGTGTTGGCCGCTCCCACCGAACTGATGTCGGATGACAGGCTGGACAGCGTTTCCGTCGCCCGCGCCTGGCTGTCGGCAAGGGTTTTCAGCGAGACGTCGGACGTCGATACGGCGGTCTGCGCCGCCTTCGCCGTGGCTTCCGTGTTCTGGAGACGGTTTTGAACGTCCGCGAACTGTGTTTTCAGACCGCCCAGCTCCGTTTCCAGGCCGGAAACGGACCCTGACAGCGTGTCGGTCTGGCTTGTCGATGCCGCTGCCTCGGTCTCGAGCTTGGAAAGACGGTCCTCCAGCGGGTTCAGATCGACGCTGGCCTGCTGTCCGCTCGCCCCTTCAAGCGCATCCAGCCGGTTTTCCAGTGGTTTCAGGTCAACCGAAGCACCGCCCGATGCCGCACTCCCGGCCGACGCCACGTCATTGCGCAGGCTTTCAAAATCCTGTTTCAGCGCATCGATGGCCGGCGTCACATCCGAGGACGCGGCGGAGGCAGCGCTTTCCAATGCGCTTTCCAGCGAAGACACCTTGGTCTCAAGGGCGGCGAGGGCCTGACCGGCAGACTGGTCCGTCGCATTCGCGCTGAGATCACCGAGTTTCTGCTCAAGCTCCGCGATTTTCTGTTCAGCTGCGGAAAGGGCACTTGTGACCTGCTGATCCTGTTCCGGCGTCAGTTTCAGGATGCCCGCCTGGTGAAGCCCGAACCCTCCGCCAAGCACGATAATTCCGCCGATCACGGCCGCGATCAAAACGCCGAAGGCACCGACACCGCCCTGCTCCCCGGCAGGCGGCGGGGTCGAAAACGACGATCCGGAAGACTTTGCCGAAGATGACGGCGTGGCTGGCTTTGCCGGGGCACGCGTGCCCGAACTTGAACTCGCGCCTGAACTTGAAGCTGCGGACGAGGATGTCTTTCCCGGCCCGGATGCCGTGGCACGCGATCCGCTGGTTGACGCCGGCGATGGCTTGGAGGCACCGGTCTGTCCGGAAGCGCCTGCGCCCGAGGTCTTCGCGGCGGACGCGGATCCCGCTGCCGCAGCCGCGCTTTTGCCGCTGGTCGCAGACGCTGAGCTCGCTGCTCCGGGCTTCGCACCCGCGGCACGCGGACTGTCCTGCTTTTTCTCGGCCGGCTTCCTGTCTGCAGAGGCCGTGCTGCCGGTCTTGGGAATACCGGTCGAAGGGGAAGATGATGCCGAAGAAGACGGGGCCCCTGTACCCGCGCTGCCGGGTTTTTCGTCCACCTTTTCAGCCTTGAGATCAATCGTCACCGGCCGCTTCGTGGCCGCTCCCGAGCCTGTCGATGGCTTCTCGGTGCTGCCGGGTTTGTCGGCGGAGCCGGATCCGCTCCCGCCTGGTGAGGATGCACCGCCAGAAGATTTGTTGTCCGTAGCCATCTGCTCTCCTCCTGAACCTTTCGATCACACTATACACACCTGATGACGAAGCGGTAGCGCCTCGCCACAGACTTTTGCGCGCTGCAAAACAACGACTCCAACGGTTCTGGTTAACACGCGCCTAAGACGAGTTCCATTAATGCCTTTTCGCTCGGCGTGTCAGCTGCTTCAACGCTCATATACCCAGATAGGGGCTCTGCCGCCTGTTGCGAGATCGCAAAGGCGTGCAGCCCGGAAAAAACATCATCCTGACAACTCGTTTTGAGCAGCTGCAGCAATGTCTCGGCCGTTCTTCGGGAGTAAACCAGAATGCCGTCATAGCCGCTGTCGCACAGGACGGCCCGGACCTCCTCGGCAAACGCCGAGACGGCCTCCATCCGGTAGACAGTCACTGTGTCGCAGTTGATCCCGCGTTCCTCCAGCACCGCCTCGAGATCCGCACTCCGGTCCCTGGCGGCCAGATAAAGAGCCTTTCTGCCGTCAAGTCTGTCACGGTTGGCAACAAGCAGACGTCCAAGCGACGCAGCATTGCCGGAAGCCGAGAAAACCTTTTTGAACCCGGCCTCATGACAGGCCTGCGCTGTGGCGTCACCGACGGTGAAGACCGGAAGGTCTTGCAACTGCGCAATCTGCCGGTGCCTTGCAAATGCGTCTACCGCTCTGCGGCTGGTGAAGACGAGCGCGGCAACGCCCCTCAAGTCCAGCTGTGCCGGGGCCTCGGCATGACACGCCAGGAGTGGAGCCTCGTCGGCGATGTGGCCAGCGGCCCTGAGCAGTTCGGCTGTCCTTTTGCACTCGGGTTGCGGCCGTGTCACCAGAAAGCGCATCGGATCAATGACCGGACAGGAAGCCGGGCCCCATGCGCTCCTTCAGGGCTTCTGCGACCGAAACCCCTATGGAGATCGCGTTTTCCACCGGCCCGCTTTCTTCAGCTTCGTGGTATGCACTGCCGTCCGGTTTGAGAACAATGCCTTTGAAATGCACATATCCTGCTGAAATCGTCGCAAGGCCGCCGATCGGCGTCCGGCAGGACCCATCCAGAACACCGAGGAAGGCGCGCTCCGCATCAAGACGTACCTGCGTTTCAGGATCATGAATGGGAGCCAGTGTATCAAGCGTTGCCCTATCGTCTTCGCGGCTCTCGATGCAGATGGCGCCCTGTCCGACCGCGGGCAGAAACTCATCAACCTCGAGCATGCTGGTGATTTCAGCCTCAAGTCCCAACCGCTTCAGACCCGCCGCCGCAAGAAGCGTTGCATCGACCGCGCCATCTGCCAGTTTCTTTAAACGGGTCTGCAGATTTCCGCGATACATCACGACGTTGATATCGGGCCTGAGACGCTTGATCATGGCCTGCCGGCGCAGGGAACTCGACCCGACGACGGCACCATGGGGAAGGTCCTGCAGTGAATTCACCTTGGGAGACAGAAACGCATCCCTGACATCCTCGCGCGGCAGGAACGCGGTCAGGGCAAGGCCACCTGGCAGGACCGTCGGCATGTCCTTGGAGGAGTGAACGGCGATGTCGATGCGTCCGTCGAGCAGGGCTTCTTCGATTTCCTTCGTGAACAGTCCCCTGCCACCCACTTCGGACAGCGGCCTGTCCTGAATGCGATCACCGGACGTCTTGATCACGACGATTTCGA
>JBCDEN010000461.1:0-4093 GCA_039179715.1 Pseudomonadota bacterium | reverse complement strand
GGTTAGTGACGGCGAGATCTTCATTGACGACAGGCCGGTCAGCAATCTTGAACCCAAGGCGCGTGACCTGGCCATGGTGTTCCAGGACTATGCGCTTTATCCGCACATGAATGTTGCCAGGAACATGTCCTTCGCGCTGCGTCTGCAACGACGTCCGAAGAAGGAAATCGATGAGAAAGTCGGCAAGGTCGCCGACATGCTCGGACTGACGAACTTCCTGCACAGAAAACCGGGAGAACTGTCCGGAGGGCAGCGGCAGCGCGTCGCGATGGGGCGGGCGCTGACGCGGGATGCCGGTACGTTCCTGTTTGACGAACCCCTGTCGAACCTGGATGCAAAGCTTCGCGGACAGATGCGTGCCGAGCTGGCACTGATGCGCCAGAAGGTTCGCAAGAACATGATCTACGTGACGCACGACCAGATCGAGGCGATGACGCTCGGCGACAGGATCGTCGTCATGCATGGCGGATACATCCAGCAGCAGGGCACGCCGGAAGAACTCTTCAAGCGGCCCGCCAACAAATTCGTTGCCGGTTTTCTCGGCTCGCCCCCGATGAATTTTCTGGAGGCTGAGGTGCAGGATCTGTCGGGGCGCTCCTTCGTGAGCGGCAACGGCTTCGAACTGGTCTTGCCGGAGGAAAAAGCGGGTGTGGTCGCATCGCTGTCCTCAAATGCCATCACGCTCGGCATCCGGCCGTCCGACCTGAATTACAGCCCGGACGCGCCCGATCACGAATCCATCGACCTGAAGGTGATCGTCTCCGAATATATCGGCGCGCAGTCCGTTCTTCTGTGCGATTGCGGCGGCCAGAAAGTCGAGGTCGAGCTCAAGTCCGAAACGCCTATCGCCCTGGGCGAAACACTGAGATTTGCGGTCAACAGGGAGGGCATTCACATGTTCGACCGCGAAACAGAGGTTGCCATCAGGTGATCTGAACCTTGCTTTAAAGGGAGGAATGAATGCTGAAATACCTGAAAACGACAGTCTGTGCCGTTGCCGGTCTCGCGCTTGGCGCGACGGTCGCACTTGCAAACCCCTATGAGGAGTTTGCCGGCGAGACACTTGTGGTCAATTTCCCCGCGCACCCGCATTTTGACGCCGTGATGAAGGTCCTGCCGGAATTCACGAAGGAAACCGGTATCCAGGTGGAAGTCGACCAGCTGCAATACCTTAAGATGCGCGAGCGGCAGACGCTCGAGCTGACAAAGAACCGGGGCGACTATGACCTGATCGCCTATGTCGTGTTCTCCAAGGCGGACTATGTCTACGCCGATCAGCTGGAGAACCTGGCGCGCTTCTTCATGAACCCGAAACTGGCCGATCCGAACTACGACGCGGCAGACCTTATCGACGGTTATGTCGCCAACATCGGCGTTGCCGGCGGCAAGAAGGGGTACTTGCCGGGCCCGACCGGCTCGCTCTTCGGCCTGCCTTTCGGTTCGGAAACCTCGATCCTCGGCTACCGAAAGGATATTTTCGACAAGCACGATCTCAAGGTCCCCGAGACCTACGAGGAGCTGCTGGAACTCGTCTGCCAGATACCGGAGCTTGAGCCCGGCATGGGTGGCCTTGCCTCGCGTGCGGCTTCCGGCCACCACGCCAGCCACGCTTTTCTCCTGCATCTGGCGCCGCTCGGCGGCCGCATCTTCGATGATGAGTGGAAGCCTATCGTCAACAACGCGGAAGGCGTCGAGGCAGCAGAAGCCCTGAAGAAGATCGTCAACTGCGGCGCGGAAGGTTCCAAGACCTTCGGCTTTGCGGAAGCGGGTGCGTCCTTCCTGCAGGGCAATTCGGCGATGTTCCTGGACTCCACAGTCTTTGCAGGCCAGGTCAACAATCCCGACAAGTCCAAGGTTGTCGGCCTCGTGGAGTGGGCCCCGCATCCGGTTGGTGTCAGGGCCGGTTCCCAGACGGGCGGCTTCGGTATCGGTATTCCGAAGAATGCCCAGAACAAGGATGCGGCCTTCCTGCTGATGCAGTGGCTGACCAGCAAGAAAGCGGACAAGCTGATCGCCATGGCAGGCGGCAATCCGTCCCGCTATTCGACCCATGCCGACGGGGATGTGAACGAGAAGTTCCCGCATATGGCAACTTTCGGTGAAGCGCTCAAGAACGCGGATCCCGACTGGCGTCCGATCATCCCGGTCTGGGGCAAGATCAACGCCGATCTCGGCACGACGCTGTCCAAGATCATCACCGAAGACGCGCCGGTTCAGGAGTCCCTGGACGGTGTCGCCGAGCGCACGCAGGCGCTGATGGATGATGCCGGGTACTACACCTGGACCCAGTAAGACCCTGACGCTGCCCCGCGGCATTGCCGCGGGGCTCTCAAAAATTCTCACTGAAAGCGATCCGCAATGAGCGTTGCGATCAAGGCCAATCGGCTGACCCCATACATGTTTCTGGCGCCGGCAGGGATCATCCTGGTGTTCGCGCTGCTCTATCCGATCGGATACATGGTTTATGCCAGTTTCCTGGACTGGAGCCCGAGCCAGCGGATCGGCCAGGCCGAGTTCATCGGATTTCGGAACTATGTGAATCTGTGGAACGACGATGCCTTCCGCGAGAGCTTCTGGGTGACCATTCGCTTCGCCGCGATTGTCGTCACGCTCGAAATGATCCTGGGTGTCGGACTGGCATTGCTGCTCGACCGGAACCTCAAGGGAATGGCGGTGCTTCGAACCGTCTTCATCCTGCCGATGATGATCGCGCCGATCGTGGTCGTCCTGATGTGGCGCTACATGTATCACCCGACTGTCGGCATCTTCAACCGCACGCTCAAGAGCTTCGGGTTCGAGGGCATCCCGTGGCTGTCCGACAGCACCTGGTCGTTCATCGCGATCGTGATTGCGGATGTCTGGCAGTGGACACCGTTCATCTTCATCCTGGCGCTCGCAGCCATGCAGTCGCTGCCGCGCTCGGCGCTGGAGGCTGCGGAAATAGATGGTGCCAATGAGTGGCAGAAGATCTTTCTGATCAAGCTGCCTCTAATGATGCCCGTGCTGATTGTCACGCTTCTGCTGCGCCTGATCGATGCCTTCAAGGTGCTGGAAGTGATCCTGGTTCTGACCAATGGCGGTCCAGGCCTGTCGACGGAAATCCTCGCGCTTCGCATTTTCCGGACCGCGCAGGAGTTCCAGGAACTGGGTGAGGCGGCCGCCATGTCGAACCTGCTGCTCATGTTGCTGATGGCCCTGACCATCGGAATGTTCTTGTACAACCGCGTTCAGGAAGCCCGTGTCGCACGCCAACGCGCAGCTGCCGAAAAGGACGATACCTGATGTCCGTTCAATCGGAAAAACAGAACCCGGCCTTTTATGCCCTCATCGTTGCGCTGGTGGTGATGAGTGTCGGCCCGATTGCCCTTATGCTGGCAACATCGTTCAAAACCAATGTCGATGTCTACGACGCCTCGGTGCCCGCATTCTTTTTCTCGCCGACGATCAAGAACTACGAAACGGTGCTGTGCAATTTCCTCTGGTACGAACCGGAGCACGTCGATTATTGCGATCCGACCTTCGGGCGAGCGCTGGTCAATTCCCTGATCGTCGGGCTGATTTCGACCGGTCTGACGCTCACTATCGGCTGCATGGCTGCCTATGCGCTTGTCCGTTTCAAGTTCATGGGGCGCGGTGCCGTCTCCATGACCACATTGCTGATGCGCATGGTTCCGCCTGCCGTTCTGCTGGTTCCGGTCTTCGGTATCTGGACGTTCCAGTACGGGCTCGACCAGACCTATGCCGGCATCATCCTGATCTACACGGCGATGAACCTGCCCTTCGTGATCTGGATCCTGCAGAGCTTCATCGTGCAGGTGCCGATACAGCTCGAAGAAGCCGCGCGCATGGATGGAGCCAATCCGTTCCAGGTGTTCTTCCTCGTTGTCCTGCCGATCATTCAGCCGGGCCTGGCCGCGGCGGCGATCTTCACCTTCCGGATCGCCTGGAACGAATTTCTTCTGGCGAATGCCCTGTCTGGACGCTCGACACGCACGGTGCCCGTCACGATCGTGAACTCGATCACCGAGTACGACATCAACTGGGGTGTGATCATGGCAACCGGCATGCTGCTGGCCATTCCGCCGATCCTGTT
>JBCDEN010000172.1:0-7315 GCA_039179715.1 Pseudomonadota bacterium | reverse complement strand
CCGCCGTTGCGCTACATGCACAAATGCAATTGGAAGATGCTCGTCGAGAACCAGACGGACACCTGCCATCCGATGGTTGCCCACGAGAGTTCCGCCGGAACCGCAGTCAACATCTGGAAGGAAATGGGCAATCCGGAACCGCGCCCGCCCGCAATGGAAATCATCGCCCCTTTCATGTCGCCCTACGAATTCTTTGAAAAGATGGGGATCCGGACCTGGCCGAACGGCCACGGGCACACCGGCGTCCACCATTCCATTCACTCCGACTACTCCGCGATACCCGGCTATTTCGAATCCCTGTGCGAGGCCTATGGTGAAGAGCGCGCCAAGGCGATCCTGGACGAGAACCGGCACAACACCGTCTATTTCCCGAACATCATGATCAAGGGGCCGATCCAGCAGCTCAGGAACTTCATTCCGCTCGGGCCAGACAAGACCCTCGTAGAGAGCTACATCTACCGGCTCGTGGGCGCACCGGATCAACTGCTGGCGCGCACGGCCATGTACAATCGCATGATCAACGCGCCGACCTCCATTGTCGGCCACGACGACCTGGAAATGTACGAACGGGCCCAGGAAGGCCTGATGTCGAACGGCATGGAGTGGGTCAATGTCCAGCGGCTGCGGGCCGGCGAGGAGGATTTTGACCAGGAGGCCGTCGAGAACGGCACCACGGAACGCCAGATGCGCAATCAGTTCGATGCCTGGGTCAGGTTCATGACTGTCTCGATGGAGGAGGCGTGATGCCGGTCTCAAGGGAACAGGTCATCGACTTCATCTATGACGAGGCGCGGATGCTCGACGAGGGCCGCTACAATGAATGGCTGTCACTCTGGCTCGAGGACGGCCACTACTGGATGCCGCTGGACTACAAGCAGACGGACCCGCACCTGGTGACGTCCCTCCTCTATGAGGACATGTTCATGCTGCGGCTGCGGGTCGAGCGGCTGAACGGTTCCCGGACCTTCAGTCAGAAGCCCAAGAGCCGGTGTCACCACGTGATTCAGCGTCCCTTCGTTGACGAGATCACCGAAGACCGCATCGTCACGAACACCTCGATGCACTATGTCGAGACACGGCTTGACGAGCAGTTCCTGCTGGCCCTGACCGCGATCCACGAACTTGCCGTGGTCGATGGCGCGATCAGGATCGCCAACAAGCGGGTCGACATCCTGAACAGCGACGCCGCCTTCGGAAACATCCAGCTTTTGCCCTGAACCAACCGGGCCTCAGTCAGCGTCGGGGACGCATGCGAGCAGCGCTGCCTTCACATCATCGGGCCAGGGGATGGAGGTATGTTCGTCCAGGTTGCTGGCCGCCAGAACCTGCGTGCTCGACCAGCGTTTCTGGCCCTTGCAGCTGATTTCGTGATGGATGGTAACCGATGACCGGCCGACGCGCTGCACCGTGACCTCGAACTCGAGCTCTTCCCCGAAAAAGGACGGGCTGGAGAAATCGCTGGAAATATGGACCGTCGGCGTACCCCACCGTTCTTCCCAGATGATCTTGTGCCACGGATATCCCAGTTCCAGCCAGAACTCCTCGTTCACGCCGTTGAGGATATTCAGGTAGGACGGAAAATAGGCGGTCCCGGAAATGTCGCAGTCGCCGAAATTGAGCATGCGTTTGGTTTTGAACGGTATTTGCAATGCGATCCTCCCTAGGGTCTGTGCCCTTGTCTTTGTGCCACCTATACAATGGATCGGTTCCCGGATGCATCGGATTTTGCCGAACACAACATTTGTGTTTACATTTATCGTCCGGTCGGTCAATAATATGAGCGAACCGGAGAACGAGACACGCGCCGGCTTGTTCGTGTCCGTTTGGACGGGGCTGAAACCGGCGAAGCACAGGAAAAAGAGTGTCTTGTCATGCGCTTACACGAGTAGGTCATAACGTGACAGATCATCGCTGAAACAAAGGTTGAACCTTCACTCTCTGCGAAAAATATATGCAGTTTCATATTTCTTGACAAGCAGACGAGTTGAAGGGAAAATTTGAAGGTCGGTCTCGGGCGCGGAGGAATTGCCCTTTTGAGACACATTCCGAGGGAGAGGAAAATGAAGTCGCTTATAAGGATCGCAGGTGCCACGGCCGTTTCGCTCTGCCTGAGCGTATCGGCGCTTTCGGCTGAAACCGTTCTGAAAGTATCAAGCTGGCTGCCGCCCACGCATGGCATCAATACGGAAATCTTCGCGGGTCTCATCGACATGATGGAAAAGTCGACGGACGGTGAGGTCTCCGGTGAACTGGTCTTCGGTCTTGCACCGCCACCCGCTCAGATGGACCTGATTCTCGACGGCGCAGCGGACATTGCCATCATTTTCCACGGTTATCAGCCCGGCCGGTTCGTGGCGACGAAGCTGATCGAACTGCCTGGATACGACGGCAGCGCCGAGGCGGCCTCGGTTGCCTATTGGCGCGTCCACGAGGAACATCTCGACAAGCTCGATGAACACCGGGGTGTGAAGGTCATCTCCCTCAACACGCACGGTCCCGGGCAGATCCATTCGAGCAAGGACGTCGCGAGCCTTGCCGACATGGATGGGTTGAAGACCCGTATCGGCGGCGGAGTTGCCGGTGATGTCGGAGCGGCACTGGGCCTCATCGGCATCAACGTGCCCGCGCCGAAGGTTTACGAGACGCTCGATTCCGGCGCGGCGGATGCGGTTGCCATGAATGTCGGCGAGCGCGTCGGCTTCAAGCTGAACGAAGTTGCCAAGAACCTTTATGACATGCCGGGCGGGCTCTATCGCGGGTCGTTCGCGATCATCATGAGCCAGGAGAAGTTCGACAGTCTGCCCGAAGAGGTCCAGAAGGCGCTGGATGAGAACGTCTTCGGCGAGCCGGCGAGCCGCATGGCCGGTGCCGCATGGGACAAGTCCGACAAGATCGCCTATGAGGCGACAAAAGGAGCGGAAGGCACCAAGATCACACCCGCGAGCGAAGACGACGTTGCCGCGTTCGAGAAAATCGCGGAGGAGGTCAAGGCCAAGGTGCTGGCCGAACTGACGGAAGCCGGCCTTGATGCCGAAGCGGCCTATGAAATGGTCAAGAAGGAAATGGCGGGCAACTGACCGCATCAGGTGGTCCGGTGCCTCCGGACCACCGGCTTTCCAGAGGAACAGACGTGCCGCATTTCATGAAGCTTGCAGCCAGGCTGCCGGCCCTTCTCTCCGCGCTCGCGCTTTTTGTCCTGATGGTCATGACATTCTGCGACGTCGTGCTGCGCTCGGTGTTCAACGCGCCGATCGAAGTGGCTGCGGATATGACGCGCCTTCTGATGGCGATCACCGTGTTTTCGGTGCTGCCGGTCGTGTCTGCGCAGGGCGGTCATATCAGCGTTGATCTGCTGGACGGCGTGTTCAAACGCAATCATCTCACGCGCTGGCGCGACGCCTTTACCAACCTTTTTTGCGGCATCATTCTGATCTGGCCGGCAGAGCGCGTTTATGTTCTGGCCGAGCGCAGCCGGTCCTATGGCGACGTCATGGAATATCTGCGGCTGCCGCTTCACTTCGTCGGCTGGTTCATCGCTGCCGTCACCGCGATCACGGCCGTCGTTCTGATTGTCCGGGGCCTCGGCTATCTGTTTGCACCGAAACTGATGGGCGGATCGGATGCTTGAAGGTCTTCTCGGGTTTGCCGCAGTGCTGGTTCTGGTCATGCTGCGCATTCCGATCGCCTTTGCCATGGGTTTTGTCGGCATGGTCGGCTTCATGCTCGAAACCAGCTACCGGGCGTCGATCTCCATGGCGGCGCGGCTGATCATCGATACCAGCCAGGACTACGGGCTGTCCGTCGTGCCCCTGTTCATCCTGATGGGCCTGTTTGTGAACAAGGCGGGCATCAGCCGGGAACTCTATGCCGCCTCGAATGCGTTTTTGGGCCACCTGCGCGGCGGTCTTGCGATGGCGACCATCGTTGCCTGCGGCGGCTTTGCCGCCATATCAGGATCATCGCTTGCCACGGCAGCGACGATGTCGAAGGTCGCCATGCCCGAGATGCGCCGCTTCAACTACAGCGACAAGCTGTCGACGGCATCGATTGCAGCCGGCGGAACGCTTGGCATCCTGATCCCGCCCTCCGTCATTCTCGTCATCTATGGTCTTCTGACCGAAACCTCCATCGGCAAGCTCTTCGTGGCGGGTGTCATTCCGGGCCTGATCGGGATCATCCTTTATCTGGTGGCCGTGAAATTCACGGTCTGGCGCGATCCGGAGGCTGGCCCTGCCGGCCCGCGCGCAAGCGTTGCGGAGAGACTGGCCGCGCTCAAGGATGTCTGGGCGGTCCTCCTCCTGTTCTTCCTCGTGATCGGCGGTCTTTACGGCGTTTTCGATGTTCCGCCGCTCAACCTGAGCTTTTCGCCGACGGAAGCGGCCGGGATGGGCGCGATGGGGGCGTTCCTGATCGCGATTGCCCGGCGGCGCCTGTCGCTGTCCGACACGTTCGACGCCTTGCGCGAAACCGCCATGACGACGGCCGGACTGTTTGCGGTGCTGATCGGGGCGTGGATCTTTTCCAACTTTGTCAATGTGGCCGGTCTTCCGGCCGCGCTCAGCAACCTGGTGACAGCTTATGACCTGCCGCCCTGGGTGGTCATGTGCATCATCCTCCTGATCTACATCGCGCTTGGCTGTGTCTTCGAGAGCCTGTCGATGCTGCTCCTGACCGTGCCGATCTTCTTTCCGATCGTGACCGGGCTTGGCTACGATCCGATCTGGTTCGGGATCATCGTGGTCGTCGTCACTGAAATCAGCCTGATCACGCCGCCCGTGGGCTTGAATGTCTTTGTCTTGAGAGCGGTGGTGCGGGACGTTCCGACCGCAACGATCTTCAGGGGTGTGACGCCGTTCTGGATGGTGGATATCATCCGCCTGCTGCTGCTGCTGTCGCTGCCGGCCCTGGTTCTGTTCCTGCCGAACCAGATGTAGCCTGGCCGCTGTCCGTGATCGGGGTCCCGTCAGGAGGCGAAGCGCCTGATGTCAAACAGGCTCTTGACCTGGCCCCATATTCCTTTTCATCATCGCGCGATCGGTTTCGGAAGCCTCCGCGACCTTGCTCCGCCTTGCGGAAAAATCTGGGTCGCTGCATGAACCTGCATTCATCGCCGCTCGCCGCGGACGCTTTCAAAAACGCAAGACAGCGTATTGCAGGCACGATCCTGCGCACGCCCGTTGTGTCTTCGAAATCCCTCTCGAATGTCGGTGGCAGCCCCGTCCACCTGAAGCTCGAACATCTGCAGGTGACCGGAAGTTTCAAGCTGCGCGGTGCGGCCAATGCGGTTCTGTCGCTTGATGAAACGTCGCGCGGCAACGGCGTCGTTGGTGTCTCGACTGGCAACCATGGCCGCGGGCTCGCCTATGCGGCCAGACAGGCCGGCATCAGATGCATCATCTGCATGTCCCGCCTCGTCCCGCAAAACAAGGTCGACGGGATCAGGGCGCTCGGCTCGGAAGTGCGCATTGTCGGCGTCTCGCAGGACGAAGCCCAGGTCGAGGTCGACCGCCTTGTCACCGATGAAGGGATGACGCTGATCCCCCCGTTCGACCACGCGGACATCATCGCCGGTCAGGGCACGGTCGGGCTCGAAATCCTGGAGGATGTGCCGGACGTCGGAACAGTGCTTGTGCCCTTGTCCGGCGGCGGGCTCATCTCAGGTGTGGCCGCCGCCATCAAGGCCGCGAAACCGGAGACGCGGATCGTTGGGGTCTCCATGGAGCGCGGTGCGTCGATGGCCGCTTCGCTCGACGCAGGCCATCCGGTTCAGGTGCCGGAGCTGCCGACACTGGCGGACTCGCTTGGCGGCGGCATCGGTCTCGACAATCAACATACATTCGCGATCACCCGTGATCTCGTCGATCAGGTCGTGCTCCTGAGCGAAACGGAAATCGCCAATGGGATCCGCCATGCCTATTGGCAGGAGCAGCAGGTGGTTGAGGGCTCGGGGGCTGTCTGCCTCGCCGCGATCCTGGCGGAAAAGGCGAAACTGTCGGGTCCGGCCGTCGCTTTGTTGACCGGCTGCAATATCGACATGAACATGCACAGGCGCATCATCTGCGGCGAGACCGTGGATCCGATGCACGAAGGGGAGGACTGAGGATTGCCCGGGATCAGGATAGTCACCGAGGCGGATCTCCGCGAAATCGTCAAACTTGATATGGACACGGTCGACTGCGTTGAGCTTGCATTCGCGCTTCTGGCAGGTGGCGGTGTCGAGATGCCGCCGATCCTCTCCATGCTGATCCCCCGGTTCCACGGTGAGGTGGACGTCAAGACCGCCTATGTGCCGGGCATCGACAGTTACGCGATCAAGATGGCGTCCGGGTTCTTCGACAATCCGAAACTGGGTCTGCCGAGCGCATCGGGTCTGATGGTCCTGTTTTCCGCCCGCACCGGAATTGTCGAAGCCTTGCTCCTGGACAACGGCTATCTGACTGACATCCGGACCGCAGCCGCTGGTGCGGTCGCCGCAAAACACTTGGCACCGGAGGCCGCCAGAACAGCCTGCATCGTCGGCGCCGGCGCGCAGGCCAAACTCCAGCTGCAGGCCCTTTGTCTCGTTCGTCCTATCGAACAGGTCGTTTTCTGGGCAAGGGACATATCCAGGGCGCAGGCAGCCGCCGGTGAAATGGCGGACAAGCTTGGCATTGAAGCAGGTGCTGCGCCTGCGCTTGAGCGGGCCGTCCGTGACGCCGATGTCATTGTCACGACGACGCCGAGCGCGAAGCCCCTGATCCGGGCCGACTGGCTGCGCGCAGGACATCACGTGACCGCGATGGGTTCCGACCAGGAGCACAAGCTGGAACTCGAACCGGCCTGTCTTGGTGTCGCCGATCGTTATGTGCCCGACAGGCAGTCGCAAACGGAGATCCTGGGTGAACTGCATCACGCGCTCTCCGCGGGCATTGTCCCGGCACACAGCACGTTTGATGAGCTCGGGGACATCGTTGCCGGAGAGGCCAAGGGCCGCCGCGGTCCGGAAGAGATCACCATCTGCGACCTGACCGGGACCGGTATCCAGGATACGGCCATTGCGACTTTCGCGCGTCAGCGCGCGCAAGCTTCCGGCCATGGAACGGATTTCAGCACCTGACGATTGACTGGACCAGCCGCATGATCGAACCGACGCTGCATTTCACCAGGGACGAATACAAGCGCAGAATCGCCAGGACGCGCACCGCGATGACGGCTGCCGGCGTTGATTTCATTATCGTCTCCGACCCCTCCAACATGGCCTGGCTCACCGGGTATGACGGCTGGTCCTTCTATGTTCACCAGGCGGTACTGCTCGGGCTGGAAGGAGATCCGGTCT
>JBCDEN010000672.1:0-2711 GCA_039179715.1 Pseudomonadota bacterium | reverse complement strand
GGTCAGGACTGGCTCAACATGCTTCTGGTTTTCGGGCCGATCGCAATCATCGTCTGGTTGCTGGTCAGCGGCCTTTCGGCAGCAGGAGCCTCGATTGCGGCGATTTTGCTGCTGATTCCGATGAGCTTCCTCAACCCCGATGTCCGAAAGCGCCCTCAAATGCTTGTGGCGGCGCTGTCGGACGGCGGGAAGGTTGTCGGCCAGCTGGCGGTCGCAATCGCCATCGTCGGGATCGTGGTGTCGACGCTTTCGGCCACCGGCGTGCCGACAAGCTTTGCGGTCCTGCTGTCCTCCGCTTCTTCCAATTCCCTGCTGTTTGCGCTGATGATTGCGGCGGCCGGATGCATCATTCTGGGCATGGGAATGCCGACACTGCCGGCCTATATCGCGATCATTTCCGTCATGGGACCAACGCTGCAGGGGTTTGGCATGGATCTGCTGGCCGCCCACATGTTCGTCTTCTTCTTCGGTGTGGCGGCCGGGATCACGCCTCCGGTCGCGCTCACTGCATTTGCCGCCGCAAGCGTGTCGGGCGGACGTCCCGTTGCGACCGCAATCGCTGCGACACGGATCGGGGCGATGATGTTCCTGATCCCCTTCGCCTGGGCATTCGACGACGCCCTGTTGCTTGGCATCGGCCAGACGGAGTGGTCCGTGGTTCTGCCATCGGTCCTGTTCCTGCTCGCAGCACTTTACTTCTGCACCAGCGCGCTTGTCGGCCATGACCGGGGCAGGCTCACGGTTGTCGAGCGGTTGCTGCGCTTCGGGGTTACGATTGCCCTGCTATCGCCAGTCCTATGGGCGGAAATCGGCGCTATGGCCGTTGGCTTCGCGCTTGTGGCCTATCGCTATCTAACGTCATCGAGAACCGTTGGAGAAACGGCATGACCAAGCGCCCGAACTTTGTCCTGTTCATCACTGACCAGCACAGGGCCGATTACCTTGGCTGCTATGGGCACCCAATCGTCAACACGCCGAACATCGATCGCATCGCGGCGCGCGGGACGCGTTTCGACCGGTTTTATGTCGCCAGTCCCGTTTGCATGCCGAACCGCGCGAGCCTCATGACCTGCCGAATGCCGTCAAGCCACGGGGTGACCATGAACGGGGTGCCGCTGTCCCGGAAAAACGTCACATTTGTGGAATTGCTCAAGGCGGCCGGCTATCGAACGGCGCTTGTCGGCAAAAGCCATCTGCAAACGTTCACGGGCAGTCCGCCGACGACAAGGATGCCCGAAGTGCGCGATGGCTATTTCCGCGCCAACGGAGACCTCGCGGAGGCGGTCCGGCACGATCTCGCTTCTCCGATCTACAAAGTCGAGGAACCTGACTTCTGGTCCGGGCCGCAGCCAAAGGTTCCGACACCTTTTTACGGGTTCGACCATGTGGACCTCGTAACCGGACACGGCGACCATATCGGCGGCGACTATACTGCCTGGCTGCTTGCGCGGGAGCCGGAGGCTGCCGGAATGATCGGCGTGCCGAACCAGTTGCCGCACACCTACACCTGCCCGCAGGCGGTCCGCACGGCTGTGCCGGCTGAGCTTTACTCGACCACGTTCATCGCCGAACGCGCCGCCGCCTTCATCAAGGACCACAGCGACCACGACCAGCCGTTCTTTCTGATGGTCAGCTGGCCGGACCCGCATCATCCATTCAATCCACCTGGCAAGTACTGGGACATGTATGATCCGGACGACTTTACGGTGCCGGATGCCTTCAAGCGCAATGACTGGGCACCGCCGGCGCATGTGTCCGGCGTACATACGGTGCGGGCAAATGGCAAGGCGAATCTTAACGGCATGAATGCCGTCGGTTGCTCCGCGCGCGAGGCACAGGAGGCGCAGGCGCTTACGTGCGGTATGATCACAATGATCGACGATGCAGTCGGACATGTGCAGGCGGCACTTGCAGAAAGCCTGAGTTGCTCGAATACGGTTGAGATCTTTACAACCGACCATGGCGATCATCTCGGCGATCACAGGCTTTTGTTTAAGGGCGCTGAACAGTACGAGCAGATTACGCGTGTCCCCTTCCTATGGGCCGATCCGCAAAAGCCTGTGGGAACAAGAGACGATAGGATAGGCCAAACCCATGATATCGGTGCGACGATCCTTGAACGCGCAAGGATCGAATGCGCCTGGGGCATGCAGGGACGCGATCTGTTTTCATCAGAGCCACGTGATGCCGCATTCATTCAGTATGCACATCAAAAGGACATGGACGAGATCGGCCTGCCCCCGAACATACATACGATACGCGACACCCGCTTTCGGTTGTCGGTCCTGCAGGGTCTCGAGTGGGGCGAGTTGTATGACCTCCAGGCCGATCCGGGCGAATTCAACAATCTTTGGAACGACGCTGCCTACCAGCACATAAAGGCCAGTCTCCTGGAAAATCTGGTTCGGGCGGAGCTGGCACATGTGGACCGTTCGCCCATGCCAACGGCAAGAGCCTGACGAGATAGCCTCCCTATTTTGCCTCTTTCACCGAGGTTTGCAGTCCGGCCGCCTCCATACCTGCGCCCTAAGGTACGGACTCATAAAAGAAGTCAATTTGGTTTGGATCGTTTTGACCAACTGCGAGAAGCGAAAGCGCAGGAAATGTGGTTCATTTTCAAGCCTTTCGCAACGCGGAGGAGAAGCAAGCCGGTCAAATCCGAAGGACATGGAAATGGCTTCACCCCGCGGCGTCAGCTTGGCTGACCGGGC
>JBCDEN010000450.1:0-4223 GCA_039179715.1 Pseudomonadota bacterium | reverse complement strand
TCAATGGCATGGAAATCAACGTCCTGTCCGAAGGTATTCCGACGCACTCTTACGAGTCGGAAGTTCTTGCAAAGGCATTCGAGGAAATCACGGGCATCAAGGTCAATCACCAGATCCTTGGTGAGGGCGAGGTCGTTCAGGCCGTCCAGACCCAGATGCAGACCGGCCGGAACCTTTATGACGCCTATGTCAACGATTCCGACCTGATCGGAACGCACTCCCGTCTGCAGCTTGCCTATAACCTGACCGACTGGATGGCCGGCGAAGGCAAGGACGTGACCAACCCGGGACTCGACCTTGAAGACTTCATGGGCACCCAGTTCACGACGGGTCCCGACGGCGATCTCTACCAGCTGCCCGACCAGCAGTTTGCGAACCTCTACTGGTTCCGCAAGGACTGGTTCGACCGCGAAGACCTGAAGACGGCCTTCAAGGACAAGTACGGCTACGATCTCGGTGTGCCGGTCAACTGGTCGGCCTATGAAGACATCGCGGAGTTTTTCTCCAACGACGTCAAGGAAATCGACGGCGTCACGATCTACGGTCACATGGACTACGGCAAGCGTGCTCCCGATCTCGGCTGGCGCATGACCGATGCATGGCTTTCCATGGCCGGCGCGGGCGACAAGGGCGAGCCGAACGGTGTTCCGGTCGACGAATGGGGCATCCGCATGGAAGCGGGCACCTGCAACCCGGTCGGGGCATCCGTGTCGCGCGGCGGTGCGGCCAACGGCCCGGCAGCTGTCTACGCGATCCGCAAGTGGGACGAATGGCTGCGCAACTACGCGCCTCCTGGTGCTGCCAGCTTCGACTTTTACCAGTCCCTGCCGGCCCTCAGCCAGGGCAATGTTGCCCAGCAGATCTTCTGGTACACCGCGTTCACAGCCGACATGGTGAAGCCGAAGTCGGAAGGCAACAACACGGTTGACGATGAAGGCACGCCGCTGTGGCGCATGGCGCCGAGCCCGCATGGACCCTATTGGGAAGAAGGCCAGAAGGTCGGTTATCAGGACGTTGGCTCCTGGACCATCCTGAAGTCCACTCCCGAAGACCGGGCCAAGGCAGCCTGGCTCTACGCACAGTTCGTCGTGTCCAAGACCGTCGATACCAAGAAGAGTCAGGTGGGTCTGACCTTCATCCGGGACAGCACCGTCAACCACGAGTCGTTCACCGAGCGCGCACCGAAGCTGGGTGGTCTGGTCGAATTCTACCGTTCGCCCGACCGTGTGGCCTGGTCGCCGACCGGCGTCAACGTTCCGGACTATCCGAAACTGGCGCAGATCTGGTGGCAGCAGATCGGTGACGTGAACTCCGGCGCCTTCACGCCGCAGGAAGCGATGGACCGTCTCGCCGAGGAAATGGACATCGTCATGGCCCGCATGCAGCAGGCTGACGAGCGTGCCAATGTCTACGGTGGCTGCGGACCGCGTCTCAACGAGCCGCAGGACCCGCAGGTCTGGCTGTCCAAGCCGGGTGCTCCGAAGGCCAAGCTCGAAAACGAGAAGCCGAAGGGTGTCACCGTCAACTATGACGAGCTTGTTGCCCGCTGGGGTCAGTAAGCAAAAGCGTAACACTTGACTCGTCTGGACCGGGGACGTGCCCGGTCCATCACCGATCCGACTGTGACGGGCATGAAGCACAACGCTTTCAAGAATTGCCCTGTCCGGACGCGGGCTAGAATACATGTCTCTTGAACTCAAAAACGTCACCAAGCAGGTCCAGGGTATCACGCATATCAAGGACACGAGCCTGACGCTGCAACCGGGCCAATTCAACGTTCTCCTCGGTGAGACCGGAGCCGGCAAAACATCGCTCATCAAGCTCATGGCCGGACTGGATGGCCTTGCCTCGGGACAGATCATTCTGAACGGCAAGGACGTTTCGAAACTGTCGGCGCAAAAGCGCAATATCAGCCTTGTGCACCAGTTCTTCGTCAACTACCCGCACATGTCCGTTTACGACAACATCGCCTCGCCGCTGAAGGTGGCCGGCATCGCCAAATCGGATATCCAGGGACGGGTGGAAGAAGCCGCGGATCTGCTCAGGCTGAAACCCTACCTGAACCGCAGGCCGCACGAGCTTTCGGGCGGACAGCAGCAGCGCACCGCACTGGCGCGCGCCATCGTCAAGACAAGCGACGCGGTGTTCCTCGACGAACCGCTTGCCAACCTTGACTACAAGCTGCGCGAGGAACTGCGCGACCAACTGCCCGATCTGTTCGCAGGCCGTGGCGCGGTCGTCGTCTATGCGACCTCCGAACCCGAAGAGGCCCTGCTGCTCGGCGGCAAGACGGCCCTGATGACGGACGGCAACGTCGTCCAGTTCGGACCGACGTCCGAGATCTACCGCAAGCCGAAAGATCTCGACGCCGCCAAGGTGTTTTCAAATCCGCCGATCAACACGGCTTCCGTCACCAAGCAGGGCGACATGGTTGTCCTGACGGACGGTATCCGCTGGCAGGCTTCGGCAACTGTCGCCGGTCTCAAGGACGGGCCCTATACGCTGGCGATCCGGCCCAACCACGTGATGCCGGTGGAAACCGCCACTCACACCGTGCGCCTGGAAGGACACGTTCAGGTCACGGAACTGAGCGGCTCGGAAAGCAGTGCCCATTTCGATCTCCAGGGCCAGTCCTGGGTCTCGCTGTCACCGGGCGTTCATCCCTACTCCGTCGGCGAGGTCCACGCGTTCTACCTGGACCCGGGCCACTGTTTTTTCTTTGCGCCCGACGGCGCACTCGTGGCCTGAGGAGAGAATGTCATGGCACAGATAAAGCTCTCCAACCTGCGGCACAGCTATAGTCCCAATCCATCGGGCGATGCCGACTATGCCCTTAAGAAAATCGACCTGACCTGGGATGACGGCGGCGCCTACGCCCTGCTTGGTCCGTCAGGCTGCGGCAAGTCAACGCTCCTCAATATCATCTCCGGTCTGCTGGTGCCGTCCGAAGGCAAGATCCTGTTCGACGATCAGGACGTGACGGCGCTGCCGCCAGCCAAGCGCAACATTGCACAGGTGTTCCAGTTCCCGGTCATCTACGACACGATGACGGTCTACGACAATCTTGCATTCCCGCTGCGCAACCGTGGCCGCGACGAGGCAACCGTAAAGGAACGGGTGACCGCCATCGCGGAAATGCTCGAAGTCACGGACATGCTGACCACGCGAGCCGCGAACCTGTCACCGGACAACAAGCAGAAGATTTCCATGGGCCGCGGACTGGTGCGCCAGGACGTCAATGTGGTGATGTTCGACGAACCGCTTACCGTGATCGATCCGCACCTCAAGTGGAAGCTGCGTTCCAAGCTCAAGGAACTGCACCAGCGGGTCAGGGCGACCATGATCTACGTCACCCATGACCAGACGGAGGCGCTGACCTTCGCAGATCAGGTCGTGGTGATGCAGGACGGCGAGATCGTGCAGATCGGAACGCCGGTTGAACTGTTCGAGCGTCCCGCGCACACGTTTGTCGGCCATTTCATCGGGTCGCCGGGCATGAATGTGCTGCCGTGCGACGTGCGGGACGGAGGCGCGTTCTTCGGTGACGAGCTGATCGGTCTCGAAGGTCCGCTGGACGGAACCGCCGACGGTACGGCCGAAATCGGTATCCGGCCCGAATTCGTCTCGGTTTCAGGCAATGGAACAGGCCTTGACGCCACGGTGCGCAAGGTCGCCGATGTCGGCCGTCACAAGGTGGTCGAGGCCATGGCCGGGGACCGCCGTGTTCACGCGATCCTCGAAGGCGACGCGCCGAATGCCGGCGAAGCCATCAAACTCGCGTTCAAGCAATCCCAGACCCGGCTTTACAAGGACGGCTGGCTGGCAAGCACGCCTGGGGAGGGTGTCCAGTGAAAACCCAGAATCAACGCGCATGGTGGTTCGTGACACCGGTGCTCCTGCTGGTTGCGTTCAATGCGCTCATCCCGATGATGACGGTGGTCAACTACTCCGTTCAGGAGACCTTTGGTGACAACCTGTTCTTCTGGCAGGGCCTTGACTGGTTCGAACAGGTCCTGACCTCGGAGCGCTTTCACAATGCGCTCGGGCGGCAGTTCCTGTTCACGTTCCTGATCCTGATCATCGAGGTTCCGCTGGGCATCGCGATCGCGCTTTCGATGCCGAAGAAGGGTCCATGGGTGCCGTTCTGCCTCGTGACCATGGCCCTGCCAATGCTGATTCCGTGGAACGTTGTCGGCGCGATGTGGAACATCTTCACGCTGCCC
>JBCDEN010000643.1:0-2859 GCA_039179715.1 Pseudomonadota bacterium | reverse complement strand
GTCGTCGTGGCACACGACCTGACTCCGGTGACGCGCAAGGCGCTGGTGGACGGGGAGGTCGATGCAGTGATTGCGCAGAATGTCGGTCACCTTGCACGGAGCGCATTGCGCGTCCTGCGGGCAAAGTGCGACGATGCAGGCATCTATGAAGCGCAGGAGCAGATCCGCATCGAGATTGTCATGCGCGAGAATCTCTATTGATCGTGCTCTCCTGAGCACTGCATGTCGTCTTAAAAATATGCATTAAATCAATATCTTAATCTTCATCCGCTGTTGTAAGACCCTTGTTGTTTGCGAAAAAAGAAAGACGTATGTCAGTTTTGATGTTGACTTGACATACGTATGTCAAATAGGCTTGCCGGGCACTTGGAGGAGTGCCGCTGTCCGGCAGGTGCCGGGGTGTGATCATTTCGGGAGGAAATCAGCGATGAAAACTGCGAAACTTCTCGCGGCGACCGCTTTTGCGGCGGCAAGCGGGCTCAGCGTGTCTCAAGCGCAGGCAGACGAACTGACGCTGTGTTGGGCCGCTTGGGACCCGGCAAACGCGCTTGTTGAACTTTCCAAGGAATTCGAGGCCCAGTCGGGCCACACCATGAAATTTGAATTCGTTCCCTGGCCGAACTTTGCCGACCGCATGCTCAACGAGCTGAACTCGGGCGGCAAGCTCTGCGATCTTCTGATCGGCGACAGCCAGTGGATCGGCGGGGGCGCCGAAAACGGCCACTATGTCAAACTGAACGACTTCTTCGACAAGGAAGGCATCAGCATGGACGATTTCGCTCCGGCGACCGTCTATGCCTATTCGACCTGGCCGAAGGGAACTCCGAACTATTACGCACTGCCGGCAATGGGCGATGCAAACGGCTGGTTCTACCGCAAGGACTGGTTCGCGATGCCAGAAATCCAGGAGGCCTTCAAGGCCGAGCACGGACGTGACCTGGAACCGCCGAAGACGCAGATGGAACTGCTGCAGGTCGCCAAGTTCTTCCAGGGCCGCGAAATTGACGGCCAGAAGCGCTACGGCGCGGCGATCTTCACCGAGCGCGGGTCGGAAGGCATTACCATGGGCGCGACAAGCGCCATGTATCCGTTCGGCTTCAAGTATGAGATGACGCCCGGCAAATACGACATGGAAGGCGCGGTGAACTCGCCGGATGCCGTTGCAGGTCTGGAGTTCTACAAGGAACTCTACAAGACATCGACACCTCCGGGCTACACCGACAGCTACATGGAACAGTCGCTGGACGCGTTCAAATCCGGCCAGGTGGCCATGGCGATGAACTGGTTCGCCTTCTTCCCGGGTCTTTACGCAGATCCGGATACCGGCGGCGACAAGATCGGATTCTTCGTCAATCCCGGCCAGCTCAAGGAAGCATCCACGCTTGGCGGGCAGGGCATCTCCGTTGTCGCCTATTCCGACAAGCAGGATGCGGCGCTTGAATACATCAAGTGGTTTGCGCAGCCCTCCGTTCAGAAGAAATGGTGGGATCTCGGCGGCTATTCCTGTCACGTCAGCGTGCTGAACGATCCGAACTTCGCCGACAGCGCCCCGTTCGCAGCCGACTTCCTGCTTGCCATGGACGGCGTCATGGATTTCTGGCAGGAGCCTGCCTATGCCGAGCTGCTGCTGGCGATGCAAAAGCGCCTGCATGACTATGTCGTGGCCGATCAGGGAACGGCAAAAGAGGCGCTGGACAAGCTGATCGAAGACTGGACGGAAGTCTTCGAGGATGAAGGCAAGCTCTAGGGGCTTCCCAAACACAGGCGGGCAAGCTGACGCTTGCCCGCCTGACCCCGAAACTCCGGCGGGCGGCTGATTCACCGCCAAGGCGGAACGTTTTCCCGCCGGTTTTCCGGACACTTTTCCAAACGGGCCACAGATGTCAGATACCCCTATCGACCGCGTAGCGAAAGCGACGCCGCCCTCGGTTGCGGCCAAAATTCGGGGCTTGAGCGATCGCGCAATAGCCTGGCTTTTCGTTCTACCAACGATCTTCCTGCTCCTGGCGGTGAACATTTTTCCGCTGATCTGGACCATCAATCTGAGCTTTACCAACTTTCGCGCCAACAGGCCGAACCGGGAAGTCGATTACATCGGTCTTCGAAACTACGAGCGCATTCTGACGGATGAAGACATCTGGCTGACGATGCAGGCGACCGCGCATTTCCTGTTCTGGACGATCGTTCTGCAGGTGCTGATCGGCTTCACCCTGGCCTGGCTCATCAACCGGAAATTCAAGGGCAACGATCTCTGGACGACACTGATCGTCCTGCCGATGATGCTGTCGCCCGCCGTGGTCGGTAACTTCTGGACCTTTCTCTATCAGCCGCAGATCGGTCTTTTCAATTACGGAATTTCCTTTCTGACCGGCATTGATCCGTCTTCCTTCCAGATGATCGGGGACGTGACGCTCGCCCCCTGGTCGATCGTGATCGTCGACACCTGGATGTGGACACCCTTCGTGATGTTGATCTGCCTCGCCGGGCTCAGATCGATCCCCGACTATATCTACGAGGCGGCGGAGATCGACCGGGCCAGCCAGTGGCGGCAGTTCTGGACGATCACCGTGCCGATGGTGCTGCCCTTCCTGATGCTTGCGGTGCTTTTCCGGGGCATCGAGAACTTCAAGATGTTCGATCTCGTCGTGCAGCTGACGGGCGGGGGGCCGGGGTCGGTGACAGAACTCACCTCGATCAACCTGAAGCGTGAAGCCTTCGAGAAATGGCGCACGGGATATGCGTCAGCTTACGCGATCATCCTGTTCGTGACGGTGTTCGGCCTTGCGTCCATCTATGTGAAAGCCCTGAACAAGGTGAAGGAAAGATGAGCAGCTATTCCATTACCGAACCTTCGCGGCT
>JBCDEN010000336.1:0-5319 GCA_039179715.1 Pseudomonadota bacterium | reverse complement strand
CGTTCCTGAAGGAAGTCAGCGAGAAAACCGGCGGCGAGATTTCGGGCAAGGTCTATCACAGCGGTGTTCTGGGCTCGCAACCGGACGCCATCGAGCAGACGCGTCTCGGCGTCATCGATTTCGGTGTTTTCAGTCTTGGGCCGATGGGGCAGGTCGTGCCGGAGGCGAATGTTGTCTCGCTGCCCTTCATCTTCAAGAGCATTCCGCAGATGTACGAGCTGATGGACGGCGAAGCCGGCGCTGCGCTGAGCAAGGGACTGGAAGCGAAGGGGCTGGTGGCGCTCGGGTTCTATGATGCCGGTGCGCGCTCCTTCTACACCTCGGTCAAGGCGATCAACGAACCGGCGGATGTCGGAGGCATGAAGATCCGCGTCATGAACAATGATCTGTTTGTCGGAATGGTGGACTCGCTCGGCGGAAACGCGACCCCGATGGCATTTGCCGAGGTCTACCAGGCGATCAAGACCGGTGTTGTGGATGGCGCGGAAAACAACCCGCCAAGTTATGAATCCACCAACCACTTCGAGGTCGCGCAATACTACTCGCTGACACAGCACCTGATCATTCCCGAGTGCCTGTGCATGAGCAAGAAAACCTTCGACAGCCTGACGCCGGAACAGCAGGCGATCTTGAAGGAAGCCGGCCGAAACAGCACCGAGCTGCAGCGCAAGCTCTGGCAGGAGCGTGAAGCGGCCAGCATGGCCAAGGTTGCCGAGGGCGGTGTGACCGTGAACGAAATCGCCGACAAGGCCGCTTTCCAGGAAGCAATGGCGCCGGTCTACGATCAGTTCCTGTCGCAGAACCCCGAGCTGAGCGAACTCGTCGAAATCTTCAGAAACGCAAACTGACAAGGCTGTGCACTGCGGGCCGTGCCTTGCGCGGCCCGCAAACTCGCGGGGGGAAACAATGCCGAAGGGCGACAATTTTCTGGCGCGGCTGGAGCTGTCTCTGTTCTGGTTGAAGCGCCTCTGCGTCTTTCTGGGCTCTATCGCGCTTGTGGTCCTGGTGGCCACGTTCGGCTGGCTGGTGTTCGGTCGCTACGTGCTGAACGAAACGCCCACATGGGTCGAGCAGCTCGCGCTGGTCCTTATCTGCTACATCACCTTTCTCGGGGCAGCGGTCGGTATCCACGAGCAGTCGCATCTTGGCGTCACCCTGGTGCGCGACGCCCTGCCGCCGAAACTGCGCCAGCTGCTGCTTCTCATGACCGATTTCGTTCTCGCGGTGTTCGGCGGCGTGATGCTGGTCGCGAGCCTTGAACTCTTTCAGTTCGGCTGGTCGACGCTCTTGCCGATGCTCAATATCCCCGAAAGCATTCGGACCGCGTCCGCTGTCGCCTGCGGCGGACTGATGGTCATCTTTGCAGGTGCAAGAGTCATTTTGCGGGGGCGCTCGGCCCTTCGCGGCGAGATCTATGAAAACGAAAAGGTAAACTGAGATGGGTCTTGCAATTCTGCTGGGCGTCTTCGGCGTCAGCGTTCTTCTGGGCGTTCCCGTCGCCTTTGCCATGGGGATCTCTGCGGCCGCCGCCTTCTGGTATGAGGGCTTCCCGCTGCTGATTACGTTTCAGCGCACGATTTCGGGCATCACGCCCTTTTCCCTGCTGGCTATTCCCTTCTTCGTGTTTGCCGGCGAATTGATGCTGCATGGCGGGATCGCCGTCCGTCTCGTGCGTTTCGCATCTTCGCTTGTTGGCCATGTCCGGGGTGGCCTTGCCTCGGTGAACATCTTCTCCAGCATGCTTTTCGGCGGGATCTCCGGTTCGGCCATCGCCGACATCTCCGCGCTCGGATCTCTGTTGATACCGGTGATGAAGGAAAAGGGCTACCGGCCCGACTATGCCGTCAACGTGACCGTGACATCCTCTATCGCGGGTATTGTCATTCCGCCCAGTCACAACATGATCATCTTCGTGGTGGCCGCCGGCGGCGGCATCTCGATCTCGAAGCTGTTCCTCGCAGGCGTCATTCCCGGAATACTGATGTGCCTGTGCCTCGCGGTCGCAGCCTATTTCGTGGCCCTGAAACACAATTACGGGTCCGAGCCCTTTCCCGGCTGGAACGTGGTTGTTCAAACCGCGGTCGGTGCGATCCCCGGGCTGATCACGGCGGTCATTATCGTCGGTGGTGTCCTCTCGGGCGTGTTCACCGTGACAGAATCGGGTGCATTCGGCGCGATCTACGCACTGGTGCTGACAGCGGTGGCTTACCGGACGCTCGGCTGGAACGAATTCGTGGTCTCCGTCACGTCCGCCCTGCGGACTACGGCGATGGTGATGATCCTGATCGGGTTTGCCAGTTCGTTCGCCTACCTTCTGGCGCTCTACCAGGTTCCGGCCAAGCTCAGCGATTTCCTGCTCGGCATCTCCGAACAGAAAATCGTCATTCTGCTGATGATCAACCTGATGCTGCTCGCACTCGGCATGATCATGGACATGGCCGCGCTGATCCTGATCTGCACGCCGATCTTCCTGCCGATCGCGCGCGAACTCGGCATGGATCCCGTCCAGTTCGGCATCATGCTCCTAGTCAATCTGGGCCTCGGCCTGTGTACCCCGCCGGTCGGCACGTGCCTCTTTGTCGGGTGCGCGGTCGGCAAGATCAGGATCGAGGAAGCGCTCAAGTCGATCTGGCCCTTCTATCTTGCCCTGCTGGCTGCGCTGGTGCTGGTCACCTACGTGCCGGCAATCTCCATGTTCCTGCCGTCGCTGTTCGAGTAGGAACACGTCCCTTGACCAGGCTTTGCCCTGGCCTGTCCACTCCGTTGATCCTGGTCCATCACCTAACGCAATGTGGGATTCAGGATGTCGCGCAGCCAGTCACCGAAGAGGTTCACGGACAGGGCCAGCGCCAGAAGCGTGAGCGATGGAAACAGCAGGATCCACCATTCGCCGGAGAGAATGTACTGACGGCCGACATTGATCAGGGTGCCAAGCGAAGGCTGTGTCTTGGGAGCTCCGACGCCGAGAAAACTCAAGGTTGCCTCGGCAATGATGGCAAGAGCGAGACTGATCGTGGCGATGACGAGGATCGGTCCGGTCACGTTCGGTAGAATGTGCTTGAGCATGATGGTCCAGCGGCCCAGACCGATCAGCTTTCCGGCCTGCACGTAATCCTTCCGGCGCTCCACCATGGTTGCGCCGCGCACCGTGCGGGCGAATTGAACCCATTCCGACAGGCCGATCGAAATGATCAGCACCCAAATCGCCATTTCATCCCTGAGATCCGGTGGAATGAGTCCCTTGCCGATGCCGTAGAGAAGCATGGCAACCATGATGGACGGGAACGTCATCTGGATGTCGGCAATACGCATGATGATGCCGTCCAGCCAGCCGCCCACGTATCCGGACAGGAGGCCGAGAATCACGCCCAGGGTCATAGCGAACAGGACGGCGACGACCCCGACGAACAGCGATATCCGAAGACCGAACAGGATTGTCGACAGCACATCCCGTCCCTGATCGTCGGTTCCCAGCAGAAAATAGTCTCCGGTGAATTCATTTGCTGTCATCGGTTTGGTGAACCCGTTCATCAGGTTCAGGCTTGCCGGGTCGAAGGGCGTATAGGGCGAGAGCAGAGGCGAAAGAACCGCCCCCATCACGAGAAGCAGGAAAGTCAGCGACGATACGACAATGACTGGTGAGGATTTATAGGAATGCCAGGTGTCCGAATTCATCCAGCGTTGCCACGACGAGGGGGCAACCGCTTCCCTGAATTCCTCACGATCCCTGATTTCTTTTGGTGTCTGGATGTCCATGAGCGTCAGGTCCTCAGTTCTTGCTCACGCTCAGGCGCGGATCGATCGTGAAATAGAGCAGGTCGACGATCAGGTTGATGGTCACGAAGATCACGGCGACCAGAAGCAGATAGGCCGACATGACAGGAATATCGACGAAACTCACGGCGTTGATGAACAACAGTCCGACGCCCGGCCACTGAAACACACTTTCCGTGATGATCGCGAAGGCGACGATCGAACCGAATTGCAGGCCCGTTACGGTGATGACGGGAACAAGCGTGTTCTTCATGGCGTGGCCAAAATTCACGGCCTTGTCCGTGAGGCCGCGGGCGCGGGCAAAGCGGATATAGTCGGTCCGGAGAACCTCGAGCATTTCCGATCTCACCAGCCGCATGATCAGGGTCATCTGATAGAGACCCAGCGTAACGGCGGGCAGGATCATCGACTTGAAGCCGTTCCAGGTCAGGATGGCCAAATCAACACCAAAAAGACTTCGTGTTTCGCCGCGCCCGAATGCGGGAAGCCAGCCGAGATTGACCGCAAACAACCAGATCAGAAAAACGCCGATCAGGAATGTCGGCAGGGACACGCCGACCAGGGACGCCGTCATGATGAAATTGGCCACAATTCCGTCCCGCCGGATCGCCGTATAGACGCCCAGTACGAAGCCGAGCGATATGGCGATCACGCCGGACAGGAGCGCAAGTTCAAGCGTTGCAGGCAGCCGGTCGAGGATGAGCTCTCCGACCGGAAGTCCTGCCCGGTAGGACACGCCGAAGTCTCCGGAAAACGCACGCTGCAGAAAACGGAAATACTGGACGATTATCGGATCGTTCAAGCCGAGCCGATCTTCCAGTTCGGCCTTGTCGGCAAGGGTCGCTTCCTGCCCCAGCATGTTCTCGACCGGGTCGCCCATGAACTTGAACATGGCGAAAGAAATGAAACCAACTGCCATGAGGACAAGCGAGGCCTGTCCTAAGCGTCGTATGATGAAAGCAAGCATTTTCTAAACGCCAATCAAAACCCAGTGCGTCCGCGGCTTTCGCCTTCAGGTCTTGTCCCGACGATTCTCTCTCGTTCCAGAGAACTGGCGGGTCTTGCACTTCTGCCCCAGCAGCGGAGCTGCACATCACAGCGGATCAACCGGCTGGGTGCCGGTACCGCGCGGTTCAGTCAATACAGCCATCGTGCCTGCTGCCAAGGCAGCCGGCACGATGGCCTGTGTTCAAGACTTACTTGTTAAAGGTCAGGAACTTGAAGTGCGGCTGGTCTTCCGGCTGCACCGGGAAATCAACGTTGTCCTTCATGCCCCAATTGAGCACCTGGTTATGGATCGGCAGGTAAAGGGTCTCCGCCTTCGCCGTATCCCAGATTTCACCGATTGTGGCATTGCGGATTTCCGCATCCGTTTCGGAGGCCAGGCTCTGGATCTTGGCATCAATGCCTGAATCGGAATAACCCGTCCCGTTCCACGAGCCGTACTTGTCGGTGGTCGTGTGAACAAGGAAGTTGAAGATATACTCAGAATCGAACGTCGGAACGCCCCAGCCGAGCATGTAGAAATCGGTTTCCCTGTTCGTG
>JBCDEN010000352.1:0-5052 GCA_039179715.1 Pseudomonadota bacterium | reverse complement strand
GGACGTGTTCTGTATCTCACAAAGGCAATGCGCGAAGCCCTTCTCGACCTCGGTGCAGACGTTTTCCACCTGCGCAAGAGCTGTCCGGAACTGTGGTTCGCCGACTCGGCCGTCGAGGGTCTTGATGCAGTCTTCAATGTACTGATTTCGCTCGCCCATGACCGACACAGCGACACGCTTGAGGTCCTGACACGGCTGACATCCACAAAGGGCAATGGCATCAACGCGATCAAGGTGGCGTATCTGCAGGACGAGCACTTCCTTGACGGTGAGGCGCGCGGCCGCCTGTTGAGCGCCATAAGTCTCTGTGAACGCCTGATCTGGCTCTTCGGGGAAACCAGCAGGGCATACGGGAGACTGGGGCAAAGCCAGGTGGAGGTTCTGTCATCGGCTTTCGAGAGGCAGGCGGATGCCGCACGCCTGAGGGCCTGATCGCCAATGCGGACCGGCGCGCCAGCCGTCGCTGGCCCGTGCATCCGCATTTCGGCGGCCGGGCGCGTGCCCTATTTGTAGATGAGAGCGTTTTTGGCGTTGTCCAGTTTCAGTTTCGGGACTGCCTTGTTGTCGCTGTTGATATAAAGAGTGGCTTCCGAAGCGCTTATTTCGTCGATCGGCAATGTGTGCGGCGGGATTTCCTGTAGCAGGATTTTCGCCGCCATCTCCGCAGCGGTTCTGCCACGTTCTTCGTATTCGCTGCCGAAAACGAGGGTTATTCCGTCGCCGACATAAGCACTTGACGACCCCATGCTGACGAGGTCCTCGGGTATGATCTGGGGCAGGGCTTCGGCATGGGCGACAAAGGAGGAAGAAGAGGTCACGTATATCGCATCGACATCGTCCAGTTCGGGCCTCAATGCGGCGATCTGGAGTCGTTTTTCTTTCGCATCAGGGGCGAACCGCAAGCGTTTGACCGACACTCCGCGTTTTTCCGCAGCGGTTGAGAGCCTGTCGGCTTCCGCGACCGCGTTGCTTTCCCGCGGGTCGAACAGAACCGCGATCTTTTCAACCGGATAGACGCTGAAGAGCAATTGGAGATTCACATCGGGAGACAACGAGTGCTTCGTGCCCGTCATCCCCTGTGGCGGGTGTTCCAGGGAGGGGGCAAGGCCGACGCCGACAGGATCGGTAACAATGTTGAAGACACGCGGAACGGTGTCGAAGTGAAAATTCTGAACGGTCAGCGTCACTGTCGTGCCGAACGTGTAGATCAGATCCATCGATTTGATGTCGTCCATCCGCTCTCTCAGAAATCCCGCCAGACGGGTCTGATCGCGGCCGGCATCGAAATGCTCGATATCCGCATCGATGCCAAGCTTTTCCAGATGGGCAATGAAGCTGTGATCGGCAGGCGTCATGCCGCGCCAGGTGATCATGAGGATGGACCTATTGTGATCCGACGCCAGCGCAAAGGCGGGCGCAAGGACCACAATGGCGAGCAGAATGGCACAGGATACCAGGGAGGAAGCTCTGGGGCCGTTCTTGTTGTTTTTCATCGTTGTGACCGGATCTTCATCTACACGATATGCGTCGGGGCAGCTGCATCAATGCCCATTTGCTCTTTCCTTGAAAGCATAAGTCTTGGGATAAATGCAAACCAGTCCCGTGCGTGACATGTCCACCATTGACCGCGCCGCCGGTCCTTTTCCTCGTTGACAACCAGGCAGGATTTCGTCACACACGTTTTGATGGTTCCCGAATTCGAAGCCGGATCGGGATTAAAAGGGAACACGGTGAGGCGTAGCCAGAAGGCACCAAATCCGTGACTGCCCCCGCAACTGTGAGCGGCGAGCGAACCTGTAAACACCACTGGGAAATCCCGGGAAGGTTCAGGTGAGCGAAGACCTGCAAGTCAGGAGACCTGCCATTTCATCTTCAACCTCAACCCGGACGGGGTGTTCCGGAGGAGCGAATGGCATGACAAAACAGCGATCGCTGCCGCACAACATTCGGTTCTTCCACGCCCCGTGCAATCGCGGAGGGCGATATGGACCGGACAAGACCCGAACCCAAAGACATTACACCCGTTTTCCTGGCCAAGGCCGGCGCACTCGGTGAACGCGCTGCCAGGGCCATGTGTCCCAACGGCGGCGCATATCCACTTGCATCCTCTCAGGCATGTAATGTAATAACGTTACAAAAGGACGCGACGGGCATACAGCACAGTGATTTCTCCTCAGTCCGGCAACGGGGCGAGGGGAAATGCCTTACCGCGCGTCGCCCGGGCAATGGTGAAGCCGTAAGCCGGGGGGCTGCGAATGAGCACTGACACGCACAAGATCTTTGTCTGCACATCCTGCCGGCACAAGGGGACGCAGTGCCGGCCCGGGTTCGAACTGATAGCCAAACTTGGAGAAGCTCTCAGGCTGGCCGCACCGCTCGTCGGAGACGACTTCGAGGTGTCAGGCATCGCGTGCATGGCTGGATGTTCGCGTCCATGCACCGTGGCCTACCGGGCCAGCGAAAAGGCGACCTATCTTTTCGGTGATGTTGACCCCGACACGGACATTGACGACCTGGTTGCCTTTGCCAGGCAATACCGGGAGATGGAAGACGGCTGGTGCAGTTCCGCGCAGCGTCCGGGCAGATTGGGGCAGACGACCCTGGCACGCATTCCGGCCGCGCTGATCGTGACCGAAGCCGACAAGGCGGCCGTCTCGTGAGCGGTTCTGTGCTCTCCGTCAGGGAGGTCAGCTGGCAGGCCGGCCAGGGGACCACGATCCTGCATCCTGTCAGTTTCGAACTGGCGTCGGGACAGGTTCTCGGCCTGGCAGGCGCCAACGGGGCAGGCAAGTCGACCTTGTTGCGTCTGCTCTACCGTTTCCAGAAGCCGAGCACCGGCTCGGTGTTCTTAGATGGTCACGACATCTGGAAAATGTCCGCGCGCGCGACAGCAAGAAAAGTGGCGGCTGTCTTGCAGGAGCAGCCGACGGATTTTGCACTGTCCGTCTGGGAAATCGTTGCCCTCGGCCGCCGGCCGCATGGTACCGGTTTTTCCGGAAGCGGGAAAAGGGACCAGGAAGTGACGGAAACCGCGCTTGACACGATGGCCCTGCTGCCGCTCGCCGCGCGTTCCTTCGGGACGCTCTCGGGCGGGGAACGCCAGCGGGTGATGGTTGCCCGCGCGCTTGCCCAGGAGCCCGAACTGCTGATCCTGGATGAGCCGACCAACCATCTCGATATTCGTCATCAGCTGGAAATAGTCGCGCTTATCTCCAGCCTGAACATCACCATCGTCACAAGCCTGCATGATCTGAACCTTGCCGGACGCGTTTGCGACCGCGTCCTCCTGCTGCATCAGGGCAAGATGGTGGCTTTCGGCGTGCCGGAAGATGTTCTGACGCCGTCGCATATCGAAAAGGCCTATTCGGTTCAGGCGCGGCTGGAACAGCTCGTTTCCAGCGCAGAAACACATCTCACCTTTCATCTTTGAGCAATGGAGATTTCAATGAAGCAACTGGCACTTGGCCTTCTGGCCACCTTGATGGCGGGAACCGCCTTCGCGGAAACGACCGTCAAAAGCTGTGATCGTGAGGTCACGTTCGACGCACCGCCGTCAGCGGCCATATCGAATGACGTCAACCTCACCGAAATGATGCTTGTTCTCGGTCTGAGCGAGCGCATGGTCGGCTATACCGGCATTTCCGGTTGGAAAACGCTCGACGAGGAAATGCGTTCCGGTGTGGCGGAGCTGCCGGAGCTGTCAGCGAAGTACCCGACCAAGGAAGTTCTGATCGGCGCGGATGCGGATTTCTTCTTCGCCGGCTGGAACTACGGCATGAAAGTCGGCGGCGAGGTTACGCCGGAGACGCTCGCACCTTTCGGGATCAAGGTCTACGAGTTGACCGAATCGTGCATCCATATCGGCGAAAAACCGAAGGTATCGATGGATGACATGTATAACGACCTCGTCAATCTCGGGAAAATCTTCGGTGTCGAAGAGCGGGCGGACACGCTGGTCGCCGGTTACAAGGCCGAGCTTGATGATTATAAATCCACTTTAAAGACGTCTGATAAGCCTCTGAAGGTATTCGTCTATGATAGCGGTGAAGACAGGCCGTTCACTGCGGGGCGCTACGCCATGCCGACAGCATTGATCGAGGCCGCGGGCGGCGTCAACGTTCTCGATGATTTCGAAAAGAGCTGGGCCAAGGTCGACTGGGAAACGGTGGTCGAGAAAGACCCGGAATTCGTGGTGATCGTGAATTACGGGAACGTCACGGCCGAGGAGAAGCGCGATTTCATGAAACAGAACCCCGCGCTTGCGGAAATCGACGCCGTGAAAAACGACCGCTTCGTGACCCTGGAGTATGTGGAGGCAACGCCCGGTCCGAGGAACATCAAGGCCGTGAAAAAACTCGCAGAAGCCTTCTGGGGAGAGTAGACCTTGCTGCAACGGCCCGGAACACGTGAAACGGCGGACAGCAAGGAAGCCAGCCACAAACGGTCATCGAAGCAGGGTTTCGGCCTTTTTCTGATCACCGGTGGCGCTTTGCTGATTGCCTCCATCGTCATTGCGGTTTCCGTCGGAGCGGTCGCCGTTCCGTTCGGGACCGTTTTCGGTGTCGTTGCCAACAAGATTTCACCGGGGCTGGTCGACGTCGACTGGTCCAAGGGCAGGGAGGCGATTGTCTGGGACATTCGCCTTCCGCGCACCCTTCTGGCCGGCCTTGTCGGTGCCGGTCTTGCGATTGTCGGGGCGGCGCTGCAGTCCGTCACGCGCAACCCGCTGGCCGATCCGCACCTATTGGGCATTTCATCAGGGGGAGCGGCAGGCGCGATTCTGGCGCTGTTGCACACCGGGTTGTTTCTCGGTCTCCTGACCGTTCCACTCATGGCTTTTTCAGGCGCTCTCGTGGCAACGCTCGTGGTTCTCGGGGTGACCCATTTTGCCTCGGCGACGAGCGCCGACAGGCTTGTTCTTGCAGGTGTTGCCGTCTCGTTCATCATCATGTCGATCGCCAATATCCTGATTTTCATGGGCGATCCGCGCGCAACCCACACGGTTGTCTTCTGGATGCTCGGAGGCCTTGGACTGGCACAGTGGAACCATTT
>JBCDEN010000098.1:0-9077 GCA_039179715.1 Pseudomonadota bacterium | reverse complement strand
TGTCGTTGTAGCTGTTCGTCATCGCCCCGTAGCCCCAGGTGTTTGCAACACCTGCAACCGTGGTCGAGTGACAAATCCGGGCCTGGTGGTCCACGTTGTTTGTGCCCCAATAGGCGGCAAACTTGCGGAACAGGTAGGCCTGCTCGTTGTTGTGCTTGGCCGAGCCGAGCCAGTAGACGCTGTCCGGTCCGCTTTCTTCGCGGATCTGCATCATCTGGTCGCCAATGGCGTTGATCGCCTCGTCCCAGCTGACGCGCTTCCACTCGCCGCCTTCCTTCTTCATCGGGTACTTCAGCCGGCGCTCGCCATGTGCGTGCTCGCGGACTGCAGCGCCCTTTGCGCAATGTGCACCCAGGTTGAAGGGACTGTCCCATCCCGGCTCCTGGCCGGTCCACACGCCGTTCTTCACTTCGGCGATCACGGTGCAGCCGACGGAGCAGTGTGTGCAGACTGATTTTACGAGATTGACGGCTTCGTCCGAAGACTGAGCCTGTGCCTGTGTAACGGTACCGCCTGTTGCGGTGATGGCGGCCAGGCCGCCTGCGGCAACTCCGGACCCCTTCAGGAACGTCCGGCGGTCTACCGATTTGTGTGCAGCGTCTCTAAGGATACTTGCACCCTGGGGGCGTCGCGCAACCCCATTGGTCTTTTTCCTAAGCATGTTTCCCTACCTTGCTAATATCGAAGTCGATACGGCTGGGTTGGTATTCAGCGGACCGGCCAGCGGGCGTCACGCAACCATAGGCCGGGTGTGAAGTTCAGGGTCCGGTCAGAACCGGGCGCTGTCGAAATAGGCGCGTGTGTGCGCAGTGTCCTGCATCTTTTCGGATGCAAGATCCACCTCCGCTGCTTGAGCGGTGCCGGAAACCGCTGTCGCGGCCACGGCTACGGGGGCCGACAGGGCCGCCAGTTTCAGGAAATCCCGGCGGCCAGAACCCTCACGGGGCACCGCTTGATCGGGCTTTTTCATCGTAGCAATCCTCCTCTCCTTGAGGCGGCCCGCGGCCGCCTAAATTGCCAACGTGAACTCTAGTTTGGCAGCATGCTGAAGGCCTCGGCCTCGATCTCCATGAACTGCCGTCCCAAGGCGCCGACGGCTCCGTAGAATACGGACGTCTTCGACGCTTCAAGATCTGCGAAAAAGTGTATTGCCCAGGCCTCGATGTGGTTCTGGAAGAACTGCTTCTGTTCCGCTACGGACGTAACGGTGCCGAAGCGGCCGACGATCATGCCGGCCATCATTTCCATGAGCGAGGCGATATTGTCTTCCGGCTCATGTGTGCCCTCAGCGCGTCCGATCCCGCGTCCTGCCATGTCGGCGCGCAGGTTTGCGAGGGGCTTTTCGTTCAGGAAACCCGTGAGATAGTGGCTCGCATAGGGGAGAAGTTCTCCGCGTCCGAGCCCCACGAACAGCGCGTTGAACTCGCGCTCCGCGGTTTCGGCCGATGTGACGGAAGCGACCTTTGCCAGCACGCCCAGGGCGGTGCCAAGCGTCGAATCATCCGCAGCGAGACCTGAGACCTGCTTCAACAGGGAGGCGTCTGCCGGCTTGACCAGCAAAAGTCCAATAAAATCATAGAGTTCTGAGCGAGCCTGGTCTTCAGGATCGATGACATATTCCGTGACCGCTGCGGACATCCGCGATCTTCCTCCCTCGTGCGCAGGCCAGTGTCACCTTTTTAATGCGCTTCTTACATTCAACTTTAGTATCAACCATAGTCAAACCGCAAGCGCTTTCGTGTAACCTGAAAGTCAAACTCAACTTTAATTTCTTCGATTTCTTGCGTGTTCACTTGATTCGTATCCATGTCAGACGCTAGCACGGCATCCTCTGCTTGCGTCAATTGAACAGCTGCTTCCTCACTTTCAACATCTTCATTGTGCGGCGCAGCATCTACTTCTGAAGTCTTGTTTTCTTCCGACGGCTTGTCTTTTTCAGGCAAATTCTCCGAACTCGATTCCGGAGCACCGGAGCCGTCCTCCTCGGCGTCCGCGAACTGCGCCAGCATGCCCTTGCCGATCTTGTAGACAGTCTGCAGATTGTCCACGACCGTTGCCGCGTCGGTATAATCCTCCGCGTAATCCACTAGACCATCCAGATTGGCCAGCACCGGATTGAGACCCCAGAGCTTGCGAAGCGCACGCCGCCGGATCCGCTCCGGCACCGCGGCCGACAGGAACCCGGAAAAGTCGTCTTCCTTTGTCAGGGTCTCAGGATCGGGCAGTCCGAGCTCTTCCAGGATGTCCTCATCGCTCTTGCCTTCAAGCGCCGCCTGTTCCTCGGCTGCCAATTCAGCCTTTTCTTTCAACTGCTCGGCTTCTTCGGCCTGGCGCACCGCCGCCTTGCGGCGCGACCAGAAATCGCCGCCGCCCCCTTCCCGGTCGCTCCCGCTCATTGCAGCGTGTCCTTGGGTTTGCGTCCGGGCGCGCGGTACACATCGCTGATCTGGCGGATGCGGGCATCGCCAATCCCGTCTTCCTTCAGGTCGATTCGTTTCTTGTCGCGCTTGCGCTTGATGAAAATCTCGTCCTCGTGATGCAGTTCGACAAAATCGCGGATCCAGGCGATCAGCCCGGGAGGCATCGGCACCTTCTCGACCATGACATCGCTGGTGTCTGCATAGTCCTGTCCCTCATAGGCCGAAGCCGTGAGCAGCATGACGTCCATGGGTACGTCCCGATCCACCTCTTCGGCAGGCCGCATGACGACATAGATGGAAGGAACCCTGTCTGAAAGCGCGGTCAGATAGGCTTCGGTATCCGTACGGAAAAGTTCCAGGTTCAGCGTCGCTGCGTGATATTCGACAGCATCGCCTTCCTGCCGCATCACTTCCCAATCGGCCGCTTTTGCGCCCGGCAGCAGAGAAACCGGGCGCCAGCTCCATTTCTGCCACCTTGTCACGCCTGGCAGTCTTCTGACGACGACGCCAACCGGCATCGAGCGCGTTCTTTCACCTGTCACTGCGGATCTCCTCCCACCCGCGGATCATCAACCGCTTTGCTTCGCTACATGCTGTAGCAAGTTGCAGAAATTTCAAGTCCGGCGGAAGTCGAACTTGACGTGATGCGCCGTACGCCCTTGTTATGGTAGGCGGACAAGCACGGATCCTGAGGGAGAGACCGGGACCTGCCTGTCCAGGGAGAGGACGCAAAAAGAATGACAGATTTGAAGCTTCTGCTGTGCGATTGCCGCAAGAGCCAGGCAATCGACGCGGAACGATTGGAAGACGCGTCCGGCGTCTCATGCTCTCGGGTCTACTCGGAGCTCTGCCGGGCCGAGGCCGGGATCGCGGAAGACGCAATCCGGTCGGGAACAGCAATGATCGCCTGCGGGCAGGAACAGAGCATTTTCCAGGAAATCGCTGCCGAAATCGAAGCCGAAGAGCCGCTTTTCGTCGATCTGCGCGACCGCGCCGGCTGGACCGATGACGGCGACACAAGCCCGAAGATGGCGGCTCTCGTTGCCGACGCACTCCTGCCCCACCCCGGAGAGAAGGTCGTCGACGTCTCCTCTGGCGGCACATGCATCATCCTGGGCAATCCCGAGGATGCCACCGAGGCCGCCCATCTGCTTTGCGGCACCTTGAGCGTGACCGTGCTGCTGGCTCCCGAAGCGGAATTGCCGGTTGCCGACGACCGGCGATTCGACATCGTCCGGGGGCGGCTCAAGTCCGCAACCGGTGCCCTCGGTGCATTCAAACTCTCCTTTGACGCTCTTCAGGAACGCATTCCCGGCGGCCGTGGCGCTTTCAACTGGACCGAGCCTCGCAATGGTGGCCGGACGGAATGCGATATCATTTTGGATCTTCGCCGCGGGTCCCAGCCGCTTTTCCCGGCACCTGAAAAACGCGAAGGCTACCTGCGTGCGGATCCCGGCAACGCGTCGGCCCGCACCAGGGTTCTGATGGATGCCTCGCAGCTGATCGGGACTTTCGAGAAGCCCATCTACATCAAACTGAACGAAGATCTTTGCGCGCATTCGCGTGCCCGCAAACCCGGCTGCTCGCGCTGTTTGAACCTGTGCCCGACGGGAGCGATCACACCCGCCGGCGACCATGTCGCCGTGGACGCAATGATCTGTGCCGGATGTGGTAGCTGCTCGGCAGTGTGCCCATCTGGAGCAATCTCTTATGACGCACCGCCGGTGGACCACGTGTTCAAACGTATTCAGACCTTGGCCTCGACATGGAGGAAGCTGGGAACGGGCAGTCCTCGCCTTCTGGTCCATGACGCGAGACACGGAATGGATCTGATTCGGCTAAGCGCCCGCTACGGCAAAGGTCTGCCAGCCGACGTCATCCCGCTCGAGATTGAAGCATTGGCGGGTTTCGGTCATGCGGAAATGCTCGCGGCCCTGGCCAGCGGCTTCAAATCGGTAAGCCTGCTCCTGTCCCCGGACACGGAAAGGGATGGCCTTGCCTTCCAGGCCGAACTGACGGCCGCGATCTCGGGTGATGACCGGATCAGCCTGATCGAACCGGGCGATCCGGACCAGCTCGATGACATGCTGCGCCGGGAAGCACCCGATGTCTCCCCTGTAAACCCCATCCTGCCCGTTGGATCGCGCAGGCAGGTCACGCGGCTTGCCGCCAAGACGCTCAACATCGCCGAGGAACCGATTACACTTCCCGTAGGGGCACCTTATGGTGCGCTCGACATCAATCTTGACAGCTGTACGCTGTGCCTGTCCTGCGTATCTCTGTGCCCGTCCGGTGCGCTCAAGGAAAATCCCGACATGCCGCAGCTCCGTTTTCAGGAGGATGCGTGCCTTCAATGCGGTATCTGCACCAACATTTGCCCGGAAAGCGCGCTCCGGCTGAACCCGCGCCTGAACCTTGCCGACGACGCGCTGACGCCTGTCGTGCTCAAGGAGGAAGAGCCGTTCGAATGCATTTCGTGCGGCAAACCCTTCGGCGTGCGCTCCATGGTGGAACGGATGACCGAAAAGCTTGCCGGCAAGCATGGCATGTTCAAGGATAACAAGGCCGCGCAACTTATTCAGATGTGTGACGACTGCCGCGTCAACGCGGTCTATCACTCGGAAAACAATCCCTTTGCAATGGGAGAAAGACCGAAGGTTCGCACCACCGACGATTACATCAGCAAGCGGCGCGACCATTGAAAACGGCGAAACGCAGTCACTGGTACTGGATCGGTGCTCCCAGATCCGCAGGCGCTATCCGCGAGACGAAAGCAAGGATGGCGTCCAGATCGTCCAATGTCAGCTCCATCGGCGCAATCGGGGACGGACGGCTGATGTCGAATGGTTCCGTCACGCCATCGACCTGTGTGAACGACGGGTGCGGATTGAGCGCAAAAAACGCTTCGAAACGCGCACGCCAATCGGAAAAGCTCCGCATGACAGCGAAGGACGGCGACGACCCGATCGTGGTCAGCCGCGTTGCCTCATTCACCATGTGGCAGCGCCCGCAATGGGCAACGGCGAGTTTCTCGCCGGAAACGACGTCGCCGGATATCGCCTCCGAAACGGCTTCTTTCGGCCTGGCGGCGGCGGCTGCGAAGACCTGCCCGTTCTCCGGCGCGTATGACGCGATCGTCTTCTTGCCGACGTCGCTGGCCAGCCAGTCCTCGAAACGGGCAACGTGCTCGTTGCTTTCATCCGCGACCGCCAGGTACCAGTCCTGGCCGAGTCCCGAAAACGCTGGCGTTCCGGCAGTAGACGTCGAAAAACCCGCCTCCGCGGCCCCGCTCTCCGGTACGATTTCAATGCGGATACCGGTCTTCAGAGAGAACCGCGGCAGCAGGTGTTTCAGAAAACCGCTGACAACGAGATCATCCGGCGCACTCAGGCGAAATGACTTCGCGGATGCCGAGCCCGTCGCACCGGCACCCACGACAAACAACAGTCCGAACAGGACTGGTATCAAAAGACGGCAGCACACGCGCTCCTCCCTCACGTTGCTGACAAAACACGTTAAGTTAGGGGGCAAATCACTCAGCCGTCAATTCACACGCTGTTTTTAGAGAGGTTAAGATGAGCGACGAATTCAACATGTCCATGCGAAAATTCTTGAAACAGGTCGGCGTTACCTCGCAGCAGGCGATCGAGGACGCGGTCAGGAAAGCCGGTGCTTCAGACGGCCGGAAATACAAGGTCAAGGCTGTCGTGACGATTGAGGAAATCGGCCTTGAGCATGAGGTAAACGGCGAGATCGAGGGGTAAACACGTCGTGTCACTGACGCGGGAAACGGTCCTGAATTCACTCAAGTCCATAACGGACCCGGCAACCGGCAACGATATTGTCGCTTCTGGAATGGTGCGCGCCCTTCAGATCGGTGAGGGCACGATCCGTTTCGTGATGGAAATCGACGCCAGCCGCATGAATGAGATGGAAGCCTTGAAGAGCGAGGCTGAAACGAGCCTCTCGCAAATCGAGGGTGCCGGAAATGTCCAGATCATCATGACCGCCCATGCGGAAAAGGCGGCCGCACCTGCCAAACCGAGCGAACCCGTGCCGATCAAGCCCCGGCCCGCACCGCCCGGCACATCCGGACCGCAGCGGGTTCCGGGGATCGACAGGATCGTCGCGGTTGCCTCCGGCAAGGGCGGTGTCGGAAAGTCGACGGTTGCGGCGAATCTCGCCTGTGCACTCGCGGCAGAGGGCCGCAAGGTCGGCCTGCTCGACGCGGATGTCTACGGCCCGTCGCAACCGAAAATGCTCGGCATTTCCGGGCGCCCGACGTCGCCCGACGGCCAGATGATCCTGCCCCTGCGCAATCACGGTGTCACGCTGATCTCGATCGGGCTGATGACCTCGGGGGATCAGGCCGTTGTCTGGCGCGGTCCAATGCTGATGGGCGCACTGCAGCAGATGATGAGCCAGGTCCAGTGGGGTGCGCTCGACATTCTCATCGTCGACCTGCCCCCCGGAACCGGCGACGTCCAGATGACGCTCTCGCAGAAATTCATCGTCGATGGCGCAATCATCGTGTCGACGCCGCAGGATGTCGCCCTATTGGACGCACGCAAGGGCATCGACATGTTTCAGCAGATGCAGGTGCCGATCATCGGCATGATCGAGAACATGTCGACCCATATCTGTTCAAAATGCGGTCACGAGGAACATGTCTTCGGCCACGGTGGCGTCGCCGCGGAAGCGGAGAAACTCGGCGTGCCTTTGCTCGCGGAAGTCCCGCTCCATCTCAACATCCGTCTTGCCGGCGACGGCGGCACGCCGATCGCTGTTGAAAGCCCGGACGCACCCGAAGCGGGCGTGTTCAGAAGACTCGCGAAAACACTCGTTGCGGAGGGGCAGGCGTGAGCGCACTGCAGTTTCCGCCGATGTTTCAGGGAGAAGGCCTGACCGGCCCCGCCGATCCGTTCGACCGGGCGCTAGCGCTGGCAATCACAGGCACGGATGCAGGTACGGTTGTCTACAATTTTTCAGACGACACCTTGAAAGCCAGCCTGGTCTTCACCCCGGAAGTGCCCCTGGAAGAAGCGATGGCGACGCTGCCGGTGTGCGGTCTGGGATTTCAGGCAGCTCTGGGTGCGCTCGCCCCGCCGGAGGTCGCCGTCCATCTGGAATGGGACGGCACGATCCGGGTGAACGGCGCCGTCTGCGGCCATATGCGCGTCAAGGCATCGACCGCCGATCCCGAAAAAACACCGGACTGGCTGGTTCTCGGCCTGGAACTCAACATGACCAGTTCAACTGAAAACCCGGGTACCGATGCCGATACGACGTATCTTTCCGAGGAAGGCTGCGCCGAGATCACGCCGGACGGTCTGCTGGAAGCCTGGGTGCGCCACAGCCTTTACTGGATCAACCGCTGGCTCGACGAGGGCTTGCGGCCCGTACACGCCGACTGGCGCGGCCTGGTGCCCGCACTTGGGGAACCGATTGAAATCGATGGAAAATCCGGAACCTTCGTCGGGGTGGACGAGAATTTCGGAATGCTGCTCAGAACCGGGGACGAGACGACCCTGATCCCGCTTTCGAGCCGACTGGAGACCTGAACTCATGAAACTTGCCCGTGCAATCCACATGGATGACAGCGACCGCAATGTCTATTTCTCCCCGGCGCGCACGGGCGAATGGTGCCTGTCGGGAGGCTTCGAGTTCTCCGACTGGACGGAGACCGAACTCGTCGGCAAGGCCCGGCAGGCCTTCTCCAACGGCTGGCTCGGCCTGGAAACCTTCGGCCGTGTGACGTTTGTCGCGATCACTCCGGTCAGCGAAGACGAGTTTTCCGGTCTTGTCGATAACCTTGCAAGGCATTTCGTCGAGGTCTACGGCGCGCCCTCGGTCGACGCGGCCAGAGGCGTCGCCGAAGACGAACTGCGCTACATGGCGGATCTTTGCTCCGATCACGACGAAAACACGCTGCTCATCGTTCACCGCGAACTCACTGGTGAAGGCGTCAGGGAAAGCTACAGCGCCGTCGAGACCCCGGCAGCCGAACTCGATCTCGTCGCCATGCACGGAGACATGCAGTAATCTGCGCGCGCTCCGAAGGCACGCACTGAAATCCGGTCCCGCTCGAACGATCGCCTTGCCGCTGGCATCCAAGCCGATTAGTCTCCGGTTACGGAGGCACCGGATGATCTGTGATTTTCAGAACGTGGTGAGACACAAGCGCGTGGAGCAATAGCGGCGGTCCGTGCCGTTTTCCATGTGCCCCCGCCCTCGTACGGGGGCTTTTTTTTGACCTGATGATTAGAGACACCCTTGGCCCGCACACCGCCACATCTCATTACGATCATTCTGCTGACGGCATTTTCGCCACTGTCACTGAACATGTTCCTGCCGTCGCTCGGCACGATCGCCGTGGACCTTCAGACGGACTACGCGCTGGTGAGCGTCGCGATTGCAGGCTATCTGGCGACAACGGCGGTCATTCAGCTGATCGTCGGCCCTCTGGCCGACCGATACGGGCGGCGCCCTGTTCTCCTCGTCGCGCTGATCCTTTTCAGCGTTGCATCACTTGTCTGTTCGCTGGCGGAGAACATCTGGCTATTTCTGCTTTTCCGGCTGCTGCAGGGCAGCATCATTGCCGGAAACACGCTGTCGCTTGCCATTGTGCGCGACACCAATCCGCCACAACAGGCCGCG
>JBCDEN010000598.1:0-3152 GCA_039179715.1 Pseudomonadota bacterium | reverse complement strand
CCACATTTCCTGCGCTTCCGCTCCTTGACGAGACGCAAGCCGCCTCAAACCCTTTCGGCCTCATTTATGAGTCCGTACCCTAGTCCCATGCCCCTTCTGTCGGGATATTGAGCATACGTCCGCAATGCTTGCAGTGGATAGCATCCGTGTCGTGACGGTTCAGGCCGCAGTCGGGGCAACTGACCTGCGCCTTTGATGGCCGGAAGATGGTCTGAACCAGACGGAGAAACAGCGCGACACCGAAAATCATGATCAGGACAGTCATCAGCCGCCCGACGCTGTCGGTCATCGTGATATCCCCGAACCCCGTGGTCGTCAGGGTCGTCACCGTGAAATAGAGCGCGTCGAGGTAATTGTTGATATTCGGGTTCCGCTCGTCCTCGATGACATAGACGATCGCGGTCACGACGAAGATGAAGACAACAAGATTGACGCCGGACTGCAGGATGTCCTCGTTTCTTCTGAACCAGCTTGAAGCTTCGCGCAATTCCTTCAGCAAATGATAGGAGCGCAGCAATCTGAGCATCCTGACGACGCGCAAAAAGGCGAAGTTTTCCAGGAAGACCGGAGCAAGGAGCGAGGCAATGACGACGATGTCGGCAACAGAGGTAAAGCTGAAAAGGTACCGCGCAGGCGTTGCCGAAGCGATCAGGCGCGCGATGTAGTCCAGCGACAGGATGCCCGCAAGAATGAAGTCCAGCGTATGAAAATGCCGCTCAGGATCCATGACGGACGAAACGATGAAGTATCCGATCGTGATGATATCGAATGCCAGCAGGGCGAACCTGAAGACCCGCGCCTGCGTCGAGTGACCGAAATAGAGCTGACGGAGCCCCGTCTGCAGCGCGGATTTTTCTGCAGCCATCAATCAGACCTTGTCATTGTCCGTCCCATTGGCAAGGCCGGCGGGCAGGATCGGGAAACCCTCACACGACCTTCTTCAGGCATTCGTGTAATTCCTGCACGATGTTACTGCAAACGAACGGTTTATTCTGCGGCTTTCTCACACTAAGTTTGCGCCAAGCTCAATATGGACCGAAATGGTCTGAACACTTCAGGGACGTTTTATGTTTGATTTGTCTGGACAAGTTGCCTTGGTAACAGGCGCAAGCCGCGGCATCGGCGAGGCCGCTGCACGGAGTTTCGCCAAATATGGTGCCAAGGTCATGCTCGCCGCGCGCTCGGCCGGGGATATCGACCGGATCGCCGCCGAGATCAACGCCGGTGGGGGTGGCGCAGCTGCCGTCACTTGCGACGTCGCCGACTACAAGGACGTTGAAAGGGCGGTTCACACCTGCGTCGATACCTTCGGGAAAGTCGACATCCTGGTGAACAATGCCGGGGTGATCGAACCGATCAGCAGGATCGAACTGTCCGATCCGGAAGCCTGGGCAAACGTCATCGATGTGAATGTCAAAGGTGTCTATAACGGGATCCGCGCCGTTGCGCCGGGCATGCTCAAGAACGGGTCTGGAACGATCATAAATATCAGTTCGGGCGCGGCATCCGGAGCGCTGGAGGGCTGGAGCCACTACTGTTCGTCCAAGGCGGCGGCGCTGTCGCTGACGCGATGCGGAGAGAAGGAGTTCGGTGACAAGGGCATCCGTGTGATCGGCCTCAGTCCCGGAACCGTCGCGACCCAGATGCAGGTCGACATCAAGGCATCCGGCATCAACCCGGTCAGTCAACTCGATCCGTCCGTGCACATTCCGGCCGAATGGGTCGGCGAGGCGATCTGCTGGCTGAGCACGGACGCGGGCGATCGCTATCGCGGCATCGACTGCTCGCTGCGGGACGAGGATGTGCGCAAGGCCGTCGGTCTCATCTGACCCTCGCGGCGAAACGTTTGTCGGCGCAAACCCGCAAAACCAAAAGAGGGCCGCAGTGCGGCCCTCCCATGAGATCGACGTAGACCCTAGGTCCGGATCAGATCCCGGTGAAACTTTGCAATACCAGAGGCTGCTCCAGCACCGATCCACTCCACCCAGACTTCCGGGCCACGTTCCGATACTCACTAGACATGGGCACACCTCCTTTCAATAGTTGACGATGGGTTGAGTGTGACCCTCTTGGTGAGTCACGACAAGTCAAAACTTTCATCGTCCCCAATCGCCAAAGCACAATGAAAGCCGTGTGTTACCGTGATGCAACAGCCTTGTCGGCAATGGTCTGGAACACGCCGTCCAGTTCCGCCGCCAGTTCAGCGAGCGCATCACCACCCTCTTCCATGTAGGGTGCGAACACGAAACCCGGCGTTTTCCAGGAGAGCGTCGCGGTCCCGCCAGTGTCTTCCGTGACATAAAACCGGATCGGCGCTTCAATGCCGGCAGCGACCGATGCCTCCAGCATTCTGATCGCGTAATCGTTGCGGTAGACGCCGATGATGCGGTTGCCCGGTATCGTCAGCCCGCGGCCCTTGGCCCCGGCCGACGCGCTGGCCTGGGTAACCAGAAGCATCTTCTCCGCCTTGATGGCCGCCTTCAGATCATCGACCAGCACCTGGTAGGCCTTGTTGGTCGGGATGACCTGCCAGCCTTCGCGCTCCGTGACGCTGTTCGCCAACGCGGGCGGAAAAGAAATGAAAACCAGCAAAAAGAAGCTCAGCAGAGTGCGCATGCGCCCGTCCTTCTTGGAAAAAATGAAAAACAGGGCGAGCCTAGCGCGCCGGCGCTCACGCGCATTTCACAATCAGGTGTCCGGGGCAACACGTGCTGCTAACCCATCCCAAGCCTCAGCCGCAAGCGCGTGCCCAGGAGACTTCCTAGAAAACCGAACAGCAGCCACAGCCAGCCGTGCAGCGACCCGGATACCAGGCCGCCGAGATACGCGCCGATGTTGCAGCCATAGGCAAGCCGCGCCCCGTAACCCATCAGGAGACCGCCTGCAATCGCCGTCAAAAGATCCCGCCGGCCGAGTTGCCAGACCGGCGCGAACCTGCCGCAATGGCCGCAGCGGCCCTTGCCGGCAGGTTCGCGCCGGTTTGGCAGCTCGGCCGCCGGGATCTTCTGACGGCGATTGCAGGCGGTCTGCTGATGGGTTACGGGGCGCGTCTTGCCTATGGCTGCAACATCGGTGCGTATCTTGGCGGTCTCGTATCCGGGTCGCTGCACGGCTGGCTGTGGCTGCTGTTCGGTTTTCTCGGAAGTCTCCTG
>JBCDEN010000250.1:0-6169 GCA_039179715.1 Pseudomonadota bacterium | reverse complement strand
TTCCTGTCAAGATCGTATTGCGGATTTTACGCTTCGAAGCAATGCGCCGGTCGCTCGCGGCCGCAAGATTGCGACGCCTGGCGCTCCAACCTTTCCGATTTGTCATGTAGGTTTTCTTGACCGGGACAGGACACATCCATAACTTCGCCACACCTTCGACTATCCATAGCAAAGTCAGATGACTTCAATAAAATCAGACGAGCTGCACGAAATGCCCGTTACCCGACGATCAACCAGGACGACTTTGCGCCATTCGATACGCAAGACAGTTGCCAGCCTGTGTTCAGCCGCGATCGCAATTCCGCTTGTGATCACACCGGCACATGCACAGCGCGGCAAGGTTCCGATCGTGCGTGACGCGGAAACGGAAGCGCTTCTGAAAGACTACGCGAAACCGATTTTCAAGGCTGCGGGGATCGCCCAGTCCGAGCCTGATATCATCCTTGTCAACAACAAGTCCTTCAATGCGTTCGTGCCGGACTCCCGGCGCATGTTCATTAACATCGGCGTTCTCATGGACGCGCAAACCCCCAACGAGGTGATCGGTGTCATCGCCCACGAAACCGGTCACATTGCCGGGCGGCATCTGGTGCGCTTGCGTGCGGCCGCAGCAAACGCGCAGATAATCGCCGTGATCGGCATGCTGCTCGGCGCTGGCGCTGCCGCCGCCGGTGCCGCCTCCGGCTCCGCACGTGCCGCTTCAGGAGGTGCCGCTGCCGCCTTGAGCGCACCGGAAGTTGGCAAAAGATCCCTGCTTGCGTATCAGCGCGGCGAAGAAGCCGCCGCCGACCGCGCCGCGCTGAGATACCTCAACGCGACCGGCCAGAGCGCGCGCGGCATGTTGAAGACGTTTCAGCGCATGTCCGAGCAACAGCTTTTTTCAAGCCAGTTCGCCGACCCTTACGCGCAGAGCCACCCGATGGCTCAGGAACGCTACAGCGGGCTGTTGCGCGAAGCACAGAAGTCGAAATATTTCGACCAGCCTGACGACTATGTATTGCAGTATCGTCATGAGCAGGTCCGCGCCAAGCTGTTCGCGTTTTCAAGCCATCCATCCGCGACGCTGCGGGCCTATCCGCGCAGCGACAAGAGCCCCGCCGCGCAATATGCAAGGGCGATCGCCGCGATGAAAAGCCGCGGAAAAGGTGCGGTCAAGGAGATCGATGCACTGATCCGTACACAGCCGAACAATCCTCACTATTATGAGCTCAAGGGTCAGGCCCTGATAGAAGGCGGCGATCCAAAAAGCGCGATTGCTCCCTTCCGCAAGGCACTCTCCTTCAAACCGAACGAACCGCAGTTCCTTGTCTGGCTCGGCTACGCGCTCGTGGGAGCCAACAATCCAGCCTATTTACCGGAGGCGGAGCGCGTTCTGAAACGGGCAATTGCACTGGATGAAAATTCGGGCGTTGCATACAGTCAGCTCGCAATCGCGCATGGCCGTCAGGGCGAGCGCGCGGAAGCCGATCTGGCCACGGCAAGGGGCTTGATGGTGCGCGGCGATTTCGACGCGGCGAAGCGTTATGCGGCACGTGCTCAAAAAAGTTTGAAGCGCGGATCGCCGGCATGGGTTCAAGCGGACGACATTGTGGCGTACAAACCTCCTAATGTCGGGAATCGCAGATAGCATTGGAAAAACGAATGCCGGCGTGTTTTCCCGTGGCATCGCCAGAGGAGTTTTTGATGAGCAACCCCTACTCACCTGCGCAGCGGCTCTTGTCGGCTGCGTTTCTGCGCATTGCGTCCGCTGCGGCGCTGATCCTCGCATTGATGGCTGGGTCGGTCGCGGCACAGGACCTGAGCCGCAGCGACGTGGAGAACATCGTTCGCGAATACCTTCTGGAAAACCCGGAAATCATTGCCGAGGCCTTCAACGAGTTGCAGCGGCGTGAACAGGCAGCCGAAGAGGCTGCCCGCCTGCAGGCGCTCAGCGACAGTGCGGACGTTCTCTTCAACTCGACACGCCAGGTCGTTCTCGGAAATCCGGAAGGTTCCGTGACCCTGGTTGAGTTCTTTGACTACAATTGCGGCTATTGCAAGCGTGCCTATGGCGATATGGTTCGGCTCATTGACGAGAACCCCGAACTCAAGGTCGTCCTGAAGGAGTTTCCCGTACTCGGCCAGGGTTCGGTCGAAGCGGCCCAGGTCGCGGTCGCGGTCAACTCCATCGCACCGGACAAGTACGGGGAATTCCACGAGGCGCTGCTGATGAGCCGGGGCCAGGCAAACCTGTCCAGCGCACTTGCAGCTGCGACCGATATCGGTCTCTCGGAAGCCGAGCTGCAGGCCGCCCTTGCAACGGACGAAGCCGGTCAGACAATCGAGGAGGTCTACTCGCTTGCCAACCGCCTCGGCCTGACTGGCACGCCCTCCTATGTTGTCGGAAACGAAGTTGTCATGGGTGCGGTCGGCTACGATCAGCTAAGTTCGAAAATCGAGGCTTTGAAAGACTGTGACCAGGCGACATGCTGAGCAGTGGACGCTCAAGACTGTTGGAAACTGATTGGTCGAAAAATCAATGAACCTTCAGGGCTTTTCCTGACACAATTGAATCCCTATAAGAAGTCTGGCCCGTATTCGCTCGAATACGGGCCAAAGACTTATATCCGCTGCACTACGGCGGGACAAAAAGTGCGGATGGAACGGACTTCTACCGGGAACTCACCTTGTAAAAGTCAGGAACGGTCGGGACCTCGACACCCAAGTGTGGAACCCGAGACCGGGCTGCCCAGAGCTCATGCTTTTTGTGGATCGAGTACGAGAGCCAGATTATATGATGCGTAACGATAACAAGAAATTCGACACGGCCCTGATCCGCGATCTCGCGGTCCTGCTGGACGAGACCAACCTCTCCGAGATTGAACTGGAACAAGGCGACACCCGGATCCGCGTCGCCCGGCAGATATCGATAAATGCTCCCGTCAACGTTGCGGCCCCCGCCGTCGCTGCCGCTCCCGCGGCCGCCGAACCTGTCGCCAAGACAGTCGAGCCAGTCGAGGAAAAACCCGCTCAGGCCGGAGCTTCGGTGACCTCGCCGATGGTCGGCACGGCCTATCTGTCTCCCGAGCCGGGCGCGGCCCCCTTCATTCAAGTTGGCGACAAGGTGAGCGAAGGACAGACGATCCTCATCATCGAAGCCATGAAGACCATGAACAACATCCCCTCTGCGAAATCCGGCACTGTGAAACAGATCCTGGTCGACGATGCGCAGCCGGTGGAATTCGGCGAGCCGCTCATCGTCGTCGAATAAGGAGCCGCCAGGATCATGTTTTCCAAAATCCTCATCGCCAACCGGGGCGAAATCGCGCTGCGAATTCTTCGCGCCTGCAAAGAGCTCGGTATTTCAACCGTTGCGGTTCATTCCACCGCCGATGCCGATGCCATGCATGTGCGCCTTGCCGACGAAAGCGTCTGTATCGGCCCGCCGGCGGCACGCGACAGTTACCTCAACATTCCGCAATTGCTGGCCGCATGTGAGATCACAGGCGCGGATGCCGTGCATCCAGGCTATGGATTTCTGTCGGAAAACGCCCGCTTTGCCGAGATCCTTGAAGCGCACAATATCGAGTTTATCGGACCGACCGCTGAACATATCCGCATCATGGGTGACAAGATCCAGGCCAAACAGACCGCCAAGGATCTCGGGATTCCTGTCGTGCCCGGATCGGACGGCGAAGTCACGGCGGGGGACGATGCTCACGCGATTGCGCGCGATATCGGCTATCCGGTTCTTGTAAAGGCGGCCGCCGGCGGCGGCGGGCGCGGCATGAAGGTCGCGCAGACGGAAGCCGATCTTGAGACCGCTCTTGCAACCGCACGCTCCGAAGCCAAGGCAGCCTTTGGCGACGACGCGCTTTACTTGGAAAAGTATCTCGGCAAGCCGAGACACATCGAAATCCAGGTTCTCGGGGACGGCAAGGGCAATGCGGTTCATCTGGGAGAACGCGACTGCTCGCTGCAGCGCCGGCATCAGAAGGTATTGGAAGAAGCCCCTTCACCCAGCCTCAATGCCGAGCAGCGAGAACGCATCGGTAACATTGTCGCAAGCGCCATGCGCAAGCTTGAGTACCGTGGCGTCGGCACAGTCGAATTTCTCTACGAGAACGGCGAATTCTACTTCATTGAAATGAACACCCGCCTCCAGGTCGAGCATCCCGTGACCGAGATGATCACCGGCATCGACCTCGTCAATGAGCAGATCCGCATCGCCGCCGGCGGCGACCTGGACATGACACAGGATGATATCAGCTTCGAGGGCCACGCCATCGAATGCCGGATCAATGCCGAGGATCCGGTGACATTCGCGCCTTCTCCGGGGACGATTACCTACTACCACCCGCCGGGCGGATTGGGCGTCCGGGTCGATTCCGGCGTTTATCAGGGCTACAAAATCCCGCCTTATTATGACAGTCTGATCGGCAAGCTTATCGTGCATGGACGGAATCGCGTGGAATGCATGATGCGTTTGCGGCGTTGCCTTGACGAATTTGTCGTTGACGAAATCAAGTCGACTATTCCGCTGTTCCGCGATTTGGTGGACAATCAGGCGATCGCAAACGGTCAGTACGACATTCACTGGCTGGAGAAGTACCTGGCTGACAAGTCGAACTGACCGGGCGTTGGCGAAGAGACGCGCTTCGCACCTGGAAAGCGAGACCGCGCATGGCTGGTTATAAAGACGATATTGTCATGGAAATAACACCGCAGGTGCTGCTCAAGGCCTATGCCTGCGGGCTGTTTCCCATGGCGGAATCGGCGGATGATCCCGGATTGTTCTGGCTGGAACCGGAACAGCGCGGCATCTTGCCGTTTGACACGTTTCACTTGCCCCGCCGCCTCAGGCGCACCATACGCAATGACATCTTCGAAATCAGGGTGAGCACCGATTTCCAGCGCGTCATCGATGGCTGCGCCGAACCGATGCCTGGACGCCAGAAGACCTGGATCAATCGCGAGATCCGCCGCCTCTACGGCGAGCTTTTCGATATGGGCTACTGTCACACCGTTGAGGCATGGCAGGAGGGTGAACTCGTTGGCGGGCTCTATGGCGTCAGCCTGAACGGGGCTTTTTTCGGCGAGAGCATGTTCACCTTCAGGACCGACGCGTCAAAGGTCTGCCTGGCGCATCTGGTCGCCCGCCTCATCGTCGGCGGCTATTCCCTTCTCGACACCCAGTTCGTGACCGATCATCTCAGCAAATTCGGCACCCTCGAGGTATCACAGGCGGACTATAATGAACGTCTTTCCGAGGCCCTGAAACTGGAGAATGACTTTTACGCCCTGCCCTCGCACACCAGCGGACAAGACATCCTGGCTGTGCTGGACAGCGAGCGGACACGCTGAGACGTTTTCAGATGAGTTTGACGCAACCCTGAAACAGCAACCTGAGCGCGTGCACGCGGTTGTAGGTGTTCCGTCATAACTTTGCTAAGTTTCCCTTGAGTAAATTCTAGTCTAGGGAAGCGTCATGACGGGGGAAACAAAGCAAACCGGCAACAACAACGGGCTCGGCAGATCGGCGACTTCAGCTGGAGCAAAAGAAGAACTGCGTCCCCTATCAGGCCGGGACCTGCATGGTTCGGACGCCGCCGCCCCGGGCCATGCGGCAGAAATCCGGCCGCAATCCGGTTTCGTAAACGATTTCAAGAAAGCCACGAAAACCGTCACGGATTATGTGACGACGGCCGGTCGCACATCGGACCCGGACAACACGATTGTCGATGTGAAATTCAACAAGGACCTGGAAACGCTCAGGGACCTTCATTCCTTCCTGATCCGGGAGGCCAAGTCCCTTCCTGAAGATTTTTCACTCGATATCCTGAACACGCTCAAGGCCGGGGGACCGAACGAAAAAGGCCGCAGCCCGACTGCCGAGGAGTGGAAGGCGATCGAAAAGAAGACCCAGCTCCTGTTCGCTCAACTGACCGACATCGACAGAAAGAAGTTCCTGGCATCCCAGATGCCGAATTTCCTGCCGAGAATTGCCGTCTGGCTGGTCGCGGTCTCGATCGGGTCGATGATCATGTCGGTGGTGATGGCCGAACTGACGCTTTTCAGCGTCGGTATCAACGGGGCCTTCATGGTCTTTTTCTTTCTGGTCTGGCTGATGTCCCTGGGAGCGATTGGCGCCGCCGCGTTCATAGGTTTCAACGCGATATCCGTCAGCAGC
>JBCDEN010000513.1:0-3740 GCA_039179715.1 Pseudomonadota bacterium | reverse complement strand
GCGGGACGGAAGGAATAGCGGCCGATTGCGAAGGTTGCGTCCTCGCTCTGCTCGTGCTGGCGCAAATGCGCGCGGACACGTGCCAGCAGAACCGCAAACTTGAAAGGCTTGGTGACATAGTCGTTCGCACCGGCCTCAAGACCCAGAATGGTATCGCTGTCGCCGTCATGGCCGGTCAGCATGATGATCGGTGCCTTGAAGCCGTTCTTGCGCAGGAGCTTAACGGCTTCCCGGCCATCAATGTCGGGAAGGCCGACATCCATCAGAAGAAGGTCGACATGTTCGTCCTTGGCAAGACCGATGCCGGATGTCGCCGAATCCGCCTGGATCGTTTCGAACTCATCGTAGAGGGAGAGCTGTTCGACGAGCGCTTCGCGCAGTTCGGTATCGTCATCTACAATCAGGATCGTGCGGGCGGTCATGGGTGGGGTCCTCGCCAAGTGTCTTCAATTGATCACGCCAACTTGTGCAAACGTCACATGCGTGTTCCTGCTTCTATGTGCGTGGGAAATACTCGCCGCACAAGCAGGCATTCGTCAATTCTTCTTCACGCGGGGTTTAGGTCTGGTTTATCAATGTCTTCAATCGGCAATGGCAGGGTGGGAGCTCAAATCATGCTTAACTCCGGCAAACCGGCGGAAACACTGGATGTCAGACCATTGCCGCGCGACCGGACCAGAGGAATAATCCGGCTCGGTTCGATCACGGTTCCGTGTGCACTGGGGAGGTCGGGCGTGATCGCCCGCAAGAAAGAAGGCGATGGTGCAACGCCGTCGGGCGCGTTCGAACTCCTGCATGTCTATTACCGCCCGGACAGGGAACGTCCGCCAAGAACGGTGTTTCCCGTCGAACCGCTTGCGCCAGATGATGGCTGGTGCGACGACCCGGGGCACCGTCTCTACAATCGCCCGGTCAAACTACCCTTTCCGGCAGGTCACGAAAAGATGTGGCGGGATGACCGGCTCTACGATCTTGTCGTTGTTATGGACTGCAACATGTTTCCGGCCGTGAAGGGGCGCGGCAGCGCGATTTTCTTTCACATCGCCCGCCAGGCATATACGCCGACGGAGGGCTGCGTTGCCGTCTCGCCGGTGCATATGCGCTTGCTCCTGGAAAACGCCGCGCCCGGGGCGCGCATGACAATCAGGCCGTAGCGTCACATTGCACGCCTCTATTCGCTTCGCGCTTCGGGCATTCGCGGCCGGTATACCGTGAACGAGCCACGTGTGACCACGCGTGTGCGGCGGCCCTCGTCATTGGTCCAGTCAGCCGTCCGGACATGAAAAGCGTGTTGCTGCACATTGAAGCTGCCGCCGATATTGCATTCCAGGAACGTGGCGAGGCCATGTCCGTCAATGCTGACGAGGATTGCGGTGTGCCTTGGTGTTCCGCGTTCGGCGAATTCGTCATATCCGCCGCCATCGGGATTGTCTACCGAGACGTCGACGCGGAAATTCGTGAACTGGAAGACATCGCCAGGTCTTGCCTCGCTCAGCTGTTCGACTTCCCGTCCCCATGCATAGGTTGAAGAAGGTTTGTGGAATTCGAGGGCACTGAAGCCATTGTTCACAAGCGTCCAGCATTGACCGTCGCCTTCCTGCCGTCCCAAACGATCCCGTGCGAAGGAGATGAGTCGTTGAGCTTCCTGTTCCGTGACATCGCGCATTTCAAACGTCCTTCAATTTCGGCCCTGACGGTGCACATTGTCCAACGGAAGCTGCGAAATTGCTGTAATTCGGATCACAATCCAGCCGCTGTATTCGTTTTTGCCTTACCGGAGGAACACCCGGTCTGGTATTGATGCCAAATGGCAATGGCACGGAAACGAGGGTCATGCGCTGGAAAGGTCGCCGCGGAAGCAGCAATATTGACGACAGACGGGCAGGAGGCAGCCGTCCGCGGCTTCGCGTTCCAAGGGGGCGGCGTGCGCGCGCAGGCGGCGGCATCGGGCTGACCGGACTGATCATCGTGGTCGGCGTCGCCTGGCTCATGGGTGTCAATCCGCTAACCGTTCTGAGCCAGCTTGACGGCGGCGGGTCTTACGTCCCGGACACAAGGACACAGGTCCCGCGATCGGCCGCGAACGACGAAACCGCCGAGTTTATCTCCGTTATTCTCGCAGACACGGAAGATACCTGGAGCGCCATATTCTCCGATCTCGGCGGGGACTATCCCGAGCCGACGCTGGTTCTGTTTTCAGGATCGGTCTCATCCGCATGCGGCTATGCCAGCGCCGCGACAGGGCCGTTCTATTGCGGGGCGGACGACAAGCTTTACATAGACCTGTCCTTCTACCAGCAGCTTGCTGACCAGCTGAATGCGCCCGGCGATTTCGCCCAGGCCTATGTGCTGGCACATGAGGTCGGGCATCACATCCAGAACGTGCTTGGCATCTTGCCGGAGTTCCACAAGATCCGCCGGACACTGAGCAAGGCCGAAGCCAACGCGCTGTCGGTCCGGGTCGAGTTGCAGGCGGACTGTTTCGCCGGGATCTGGGCCCATTATGCGGCGCGGCAGCGGGGTTTTGTCGAGGCCGGCGATATTGACGAGGCGCTTAACGCGGCCAGCCGGATCGGCGATGATACTCTGCAGCTCCAGGCGCAGGGCTATGTCGTGCCGGAAAGCTTCAATCACGGCACGTCCGAGCAACGTGCCAGATGGTTCAAAAAGGGATTTGAAGCAGGTGCGGTCGACGCCTGCGACACGTTCAAGGCCGCGCAATTGTAGCTTGCCGCGATCACCGTCACCCCGGCGCGGGATGCATGGCTGGTCTGAAACGGGCACCCACTGGTAATTTCCCGCGTTTTCCGCCATATAAGGCGCCGGATCGCAATGAACCGATCGGTTTTCAACACCCTGAATGAAGTGCACCCGGTATGGCGTCTGAGACCAGGCCCTTTTTGAAGATGAACGGACTGGGCAACGATTTCGTTGTCTGGGACGCGCGCGCGCAGCCGCTGCGGCTTTCCGGCGAGGTCATCGCCAGGCTCGGCGACCGGGAGCACGGGATCGGTTTCGACCAGATGATTACCGTCGAACGTTCGCCTCTGGGTGTTGATGCCTTCATGCGCATCCACAACCAGGATGGCGGCGAAGTCGCAGCCTGCGGCAACGCCACCCGCTGTATCGGACGCCTGCTGATGGAAGAAGTCGGCAAGGACCTGGTGACCATCGAGACGAACGCCGGGCTTCTGCATGCCTTTGACAGTCCGGGACCGCGGAACGTGACGGTCGATATGGGTGCGCCCCGGCTCGGCTGGGAAGAGATCCCGCTGGCCGAGGAATTTGCCGATACGCGGGCCATCGAGTTGCAGATCGGTCCGATCGACGACCCTGTCCTGCACACGCCCGCCGCCGTCAACATGGGCAATCCTCATGCGATTTTCTGGGTCGACGATGTTGAAGGCTACGAGCTGGAACGGTTTGGCCCGTTGCTCGAGCATCATCCGATATTCCCCGAAGGGGCGAATATCTCGCTGGCGCACGTGTTCGACGAAGACCAGATCCGTCTGAAAGTATGGGAGCGCGGCGTCGGCCTGACGCTGGCCTGCGGAACCGCCGCCTGCGCCGTGGGTGTCGCGGCGGCGCGCGACAGCAAGACGGGCCGCAAGACGACGGTCCACCTCCCGGGCGGACCGATCGGCATCGAATGGCGCGAAAGCGACGGTCATGTTCTGATGACAGGATTGACGGAAGTCGAATTCGAGGGCGAGGTTGATCTGGACACGCTCCAGTGGCGC
>JBCDEN010000704.1:0-2520 GCA_039179715.1 Pseudomonadota bacterium | reverse complement strand
GGGCAATTCCTGGCAGGCAAGCGCCCAGCACACCGCATCGACGCTTGCGATATCGGCTGCACCGTCCGCAACCGCATGCAGCGATGCCAGATGGCCGCCGCTCTCGCGGACGCTATAAAAGAACGGAGCGCCGCCCGCGATCCGGGCAATCTCATGACGGAAGGCATTCATGCCGGACTGGCTGTCACCCCCGTTATAGACGGCGTGCGCCCCCTTAAGATCGGCGAGAACCTGGTAATCGCTGTCGCTGGCCACGATCAGGTGCGAACAGTAGCGTCCGCCTTCACAGCCATCGGCTGCATAGTGTGGCACACCGACGGGCCGGACACGGCCTTTGAGCGCGTGCGTCAACGGATAGCCGCAGGTCTGGCTCAGGAGCAGACCGGGTTGCAGCCAGTTGACCTCAAGATCCTGGTCTTCCGGCCAGGGAACACAGTCGGAGGGCTGAAGTGCGAGCGCTTCGGCAAGCGCGTCCTGCAACGCGCGCTCAAGGCGCTCGGTCGCGCTGCGGACCTCCGGCCAGTCATACATGGGGAGGCGGACGGGATGGTAGGCGCGGCTCGTCAAATGTCGGCCTCACCCGGGTGCCGGCGTCTCAACGGGTGTGCCACCGGTTCCTTGACCTTGAAAAGGAAGGCCGCGGCAAGCTGCAAGTAACTTCTGAACACATATCCCTCGTTCCGCTGTTGCCAAGTTTTCCTGTTGGCGCGGTACATCGCCGGCAGATCGTACCAGGGTGCGCGCGGATGGGCGTGATGGACAACGTGCAGGTTGTTGTTCAGGAAGAGGAGAGAAAACAGCGGGCAGAACTCGACGATGATCGAGCGGGCTTCGGCACTGTCATGGGCGCGGTGTTCGGCATAGGTGCGCAGCATCAGAAGGCTCATCGCGGGATAGGAGATGCAGCAGACATAGAGCCAGATCGGCATCTTCCCGACCAGGGTGATGAAGGCAACAACAGGAACAGCGCCCGCAAGGTGATGCAGCCAGGCGCGCAGAACGGCCTTGTCTCCGGCGCGGATCATGCGCAATTCGGAGCCGAGAAAACCGATGACCGAAACAAGCGGACCGATCAGCAAACGACCGAGCAGCGTGTTGTTGACGGTCAGGACGGCCTGAATGAAGGCGGGCAGCTTCTGCCAGTCCGACCAGGCCATGTAGAAGGTTTCCGGATCGTCGTAAGGGTCGGTCAGCCGGTCATTGTTGTGGTGCCGCAAGTGCAGCGACTTGAAGCGGCGGTAGGGAATGAAGAGCCCGAGCGAACAATAGACCAGCGCTTCGTTCACCGCCGGGTTGCGCGTCGGATGACCATGCAAGACTTCATGCTGCAAGGACGATTGCAAGGTGACAACGAGAACCGCAAGCGGACAGACGATCCAACCGCTCAGTGCCGAGTAGTTCCCTATCAAAAGCATCCACGCCGCTGCCGCGGCCAGAATCAAGGCCAGCGTCGGCCATTCGCGAAAACCTGCCCGCGTCACGTGTCACTCCAAATTGTTGAAAGAACCGGGAAATCCGGAGCCCGGCATCACCATGCCCAAAGACGGGCGCGGCTTCAATTTGAGAGTTTAGAACAAAATCCGCACGATTTCGCAAAGTCACCAATATGGTGAAATAAATCAATAATTGTATTTTTTATAAGCATTCCGCGCTGTTTATCATCACACATGCCTGTTTCGGAACACTGAATGGCGGAATTTTGTTCTGGACAAACTTCATGCCATCGCCTGACCTGAAGACACTGTCCACATGCAGTGTGCGGTCGGAAAGGTCAGGGCTGGAACTGCGGCGACGCCATCCTTGCGCCGCCAAAGACGCTGTCCGGCCGACTTGTCATCGCATCAACCAATGGAAATCGAACATATGCCAGCTGCCCAGCCGAACCCAAGCCAGCCACCGCAAAGTTACGATGCGATCATTATCGGCGCGGGCGTCATAGGCTGTGCCATTGCCTACAGCATGGCTCAGGAAGGTCTGAAGACGTTGAACGTCGATACCCTGCCTGCGGCCGGCTACGGCTCGACATCCAGCTCTGCTGCCGTGATCCGCACCTATTATTCAACGCTCGACGGGACCGCGATGGCCTATGACGGCTATCACGACTGGAAACACTGGCCGCAAACCCTTGGTGCGGCGTCCGATGACGGTCTGGCCAGGTTCGTCCAGACCGGTACGCTGATCATGAAAACGGCGTCCAACAACCTGGACAATGTCCTCAAACACGCCGATACGCTCGGGATCACCTACGAGCTCTGGTCGCCGGAGCAGATCCTGAAAAGCATGCCCGGGTACGATCTGGCATGTTTTTCGCCGGTCAGGACAATGGAAGACGATGCCTTTGGAACTCCGACGGGCGGACGGATCGAGGGTGGCGTCTTTTTTCACGCAGGCGGTTATGTCGACGACCCGCAGATCGCGGCACGGAACCTGAAAGACGCCGCCGCGATGCTCGGAGCAGAGTTTCTCTTCAACACCCGCGTCAGCCGGATTCCGATGGAAGACAACCGGGTGGCGGGCGTG
>JBCDEN010000434.1:0-4293 GCA_039179715.1 Pseudomonadota bacterium | reverse complement strand
GTTTGCGACAGCGCCGTGCCGATAGACGGGCCCATCCCGGAAATGTTGTCGCGCCGCAGAAAAACGGAGAGGATGTTCAACGCCGGGAGAATTCCCCGAACGACTGCCCGGGTGGCGCAAGCTCTCGAGCGAACGCGGCAAGCTTGCCAAGATTGCAGGCAATACCCATGTTCAGTCAGGATTTCTAACGCGCCGGCGGCACAGCCGAACCCGGCCAGCCAGAGCAGGAAACGGACACCAGACGCGATGAACTACGTACGCACAGCGATGTTGCTGGCAGCCATGACCGCACTCTTCATGGGCATCGGCTTCATGATCGGCGGCCAGGCGGGCATGATGATCGCGCTTGCGATTGCCGCGGCGATGAACCTGTTCAGCTACTGGAACGCGGACAAGATGGTGCTGCGCATGCATCACGCGAAGGAAGTCGATGAGCGTTCCATGCCCGACTTCTATCGCATGGTGAAACAATTGGCGCACAATGCCGACCTGCCGATGCCCAAGGTCTACATTATCGACAATCCGCAGCCGAATGCGTTTGCGACGGGCCGGAATCCGCAAAATGCCGCGGTTGCCGCGACGACGGGCCTGTTGAACATGCTGACGCCCGAGGAAGTCGCGGGCGTCATGGCGCACGAGCTTGCGCACGTGAAGAACCACGACACGCTCATCATGACGATCACCGCGACGATTGCCGGTGCGATTTCCATGCTGGCCAATTTCGCGTTCTTCTTCGGCGGCAACCGCAACAACCCGCTCTGGATCGTCGGCATGCTCTTGATGATGATCGTGGCGCCGATGGCTGCGATGGTCGTGCAGATGGCCATATCCAGGACGCGGGAGTATGCCGCCGACCGGATGGGCGCACAGATCTGCGGCGAACCCATGTGGCTGGCCTCGGCGCTCGGCAAGATCGCCGGCGGGGTGCAGCGCATTCACAATCCGGATGCGGAAGCCAATCCGGCAACGGCGCATATGTTCATCATGAACCCGCTGTCCGGTGAGCGTATGGACAATCTCTTTTTAACGCACCCGAACACCCAGAACAGGATCGATGAATTGCGCAAGCTGGCCAATTCCGGTCTTGGAACGGGTGGTGGCACGTCCTTCGCGACGGGTGCCGGCGCCCCCCGGTCAGGTCCGTGGTCGGGAATGGGAAGCCGGCCGTCAGGCGGCGCGCCGGAGCGTTCGAAAGGACCGTGGGGATAAGCGCTGGCCTGAACGTCAGAATTTTCTTTTCCATTCGTGGTATTGCCCGTAAAATCAGCAAGACGCGCCGCAGCCGGGAACCGGGTCTGCGGCGCTTCGATTTCATCGCGACCAAGCGATGCTGAACAGGAACACTTCTTGAATGATCGCGTGAACAGGCGGCTGGCTCCGTCTGACAAAAATGGAACCGAACGTTCGGAGAAACCCGGGTTTGCGGCACGAAAGGCTGCGGCGGACATTCTCGGCAACGTCGTACACAAGAAGAGACCTTTGGACGGAGAGCTCGATGCCTCGTCGGGGCACTCGGGATTTCGTTCCCTGGCCGGCAATGATCGGGCGCTCGTGCGGGCGATCGTGGGCGCTTCGCTTCGCCGCCGCGGCGAAATATCCGAAATCCTGGACAGACTGCTCGACAGGCCGATCCCGGAGAAGACCGGCCGGGTCGTTGATATTCTGCATGTTGCAATCGCGCAGATGCTCTTCCTGGATATCCCCGACCGCGCTTCGGTTTCGCTTGCTGTCGATCATGCCGGGCTCGACCGCAGGGCGCGGCCCTACAAGGGTCTCGTGAATGGCGTCCTGCGCCGCCTTGGCCGCGAACGGGAAGACCTTGTTTCGGATCTCGATCCGGAAAGGCTGAACACGCCGGACTGGCTGTGGCAGAGCTGGACGGACGGATATGGGGAGGAAACGGCACGCGCAATTGCCACCGCGCACCGGAACGAGGCCGCGCTTGACCTAAGCGTCAAGTCGGATGCGGCAGGCTGGGCCGAAAGGCTGGATGGCCGGATTGTCGTCGGCGCGAGCGTCAGACTGAACCGGAAGGGCGCGGTCGAGGCGCTGCAAGGCTATGAGGAAGGTGGCTGGTGGGTTCAGGATGCGGCGGCTTCCCTGCCCGCGCGCTTGCTGGGGGATGTGCAGGGTCTGCGTGTCGCGGATCTCTGCGCGGCGCCAGGTGGCAAGACCGCGCAACTGGCAGCGGCTGGCGCCGAGGTGACGGCGGTCGATATCTCGAAAGGCAGGTTGAAGCGGCTTGAACAGAACATGCGGCGGCTGAAGCTGACTGTGCAGACAGTCGTTTCCGATTTGCGCGACTACGCGCCCGCTGCCCCGTTCGACGCGATCCTGCTGGACGCGCCCTGCAGCGCAACGGGAACCATCCGGCGGCACCCGGATGTGCCCTGGATCAAGCAACCTTACGACATCGAAAAACTCAGCGAGATCCAGCGCGAACTGCTCGATCGGGTTCTCGACTGGGTCAAGCCGGGCGGACTGATCGTCTATTGCACCTGCTCGCTTGAAAAGGCGGAAGGAGAATTCCAGGCCGATGCTTTCGGTGACCGCAATCAGGGCAAGGTGGAGCTCGTGCCCATCGAGGCTAGGGACATCGGTGGTCTCAATCATCTGATCACTGCCGAGGGGTATCTGCGCTGCCTGCCGGAACACCGGGCGGGCGAGGGTGAGGAAAGCCGTGGCATGGACGGATTCTTTGCATCCCGATTCAAGCGCTCTTAACGTAGCTTAAACCGTTCACTTGCATTGTTTCCTTAAATGAAATGCTAACCTTAATTGTCTGTTTCAGTACCAAGGCGCCCTGAGGGGCTCCGGAAACCGGAGAATTCACAATAGTTGCGCGTAAACCATCGGTCTCGGGGATGGTTTGGTGAATATCGCTAGCCTGAACGAAAGAAGCCGCGTCTGGCGGCTCGTGGCCCTGCATATCTGGCACCGTACCCTGAAATGGATGCATGGCGGACCCTTCTTCCGCCTGCAGCCGTTTTCGTCTGTGCCTACGCGCCTGTTGATCGCGCCGCAGGACCTGCGCACCTCGGATGAGACCAATGCCGCCGACATCTACGGCGGCAGGTTTCTGTTCTCCGGGCATCTCGTTGAAACGCAGGGGCGCTCTCCCTTTGAGATGAATGCCGTCCACGAGGACTGGCAACGCGAGCTGCACGGGTTTGGCTGGTTGCGGGACCTGAGAGCCGCCGACAGCCAGATCGCGCGGCAGAATGCCCGGGTGCTTGTCGCGGACTGGATGAAATATTGCGGCCGCCGGCACCCGATCGGCTGGGAAGCGCCGGTCGTGACCCAGCGGATCCTGTCCTGGCTCGCCCATTCCCCCTTTATCCTCCAGGACGGCGACCACGAGTTCTATCGCCGGTTTGTCAAATCGCTCGCGAAACAGGTGCGCTATCTGCGTCAGACCATCAATGAGACAGAGGACGGAGCCGTCCGTCTGCGGGCGTCGATGGCCGTCGCCTCCGCCTGTATCTCCATGGCCGGTCAGGGCCGGTTCGCCCGCCAGAGCATCCGGCGCCTTGATCATGAGCTGACGCGGCAGATCCTGCCGGACGGAGGACATGTGTCGCGCAATCCCCGCGCCCTGATCGACATTCTGGCGGACCTGCTGCCGCTTCGGCAGGCCTTTGTTGCCCAGGGGCTTGAAATGCCACCGGCCATGGTTCAGTCCGTGGACCGCATGATGCCGATCCTGCGCTTCTTCCGCCATGGGGATGGCGCGCTGGCCCATTTCAACGGTATGGGGTCCACACCGAGCGATCTCGTTGCGACGATCCTTGCCTATGACGATGCGCGCGGAGCGCCCCCCCTGAATGCACCGCATTCCGGCTATCAGCGGCTGGGCGGAGGCAATTCCGTCGTCCTGATGGACACGGGACCTGTTCCCGCGCTTGCGGTTTCCGGCGATGCGCATGCCGGTTGCCTGTCCTTCGAGTTTTCATCCGCGAACAACCGGCTCGTTGTCAATTGCGGTGTATCGCCCCGCTCGAATCCACTCTGGCGCAAGGTCAGCCGGTCGACCGCCGCACATTCAACCCTGACTGTCGAAGACACCTCCTCTTGCCGGTTTCTGTCCGAAAAACCGTTTGGCAGGCTGCTGGGAACCCCGATCCTTTCAGGCCCGACCGATGTTCCCCTGGAACGTGAAGACGATATGGCAGGAAGCCGCATCACCGCGTCTCATGATGGCTACGCAACCGATTTCAACATCATCCACGAGCGTGATTTGCGGATCTCGGGAGACGGCACCGTCCTTGACGGCATCGACACCATGAGGGCACT
>JBCDEN010000392.1:0-4677 GCA_039179715.1 Pseudomonadota bacterium | reverse complement strand
GGTGTCCGACGACCTGAAGAACGCCGGCCGGATCGACGGGCTGTCCGAATACACGATCTTCTTCCGCCTCGTCCTGCCGCTGGTGCGTCCGGCCATGGCGACAGTCGCCGTCTTCAACATGATCCCGATCTGGAATGATCTTTGGTTCCCGCTGATTCTGGCACCTGCCGAGGAAACCAAGACGCTGACGCTCGGCAGCCAGGTCTTTATCGGCCAATTCGTGACCAACTGGAACGCGGTCCTGTCCGCGCTCAGCATGGCAATCCTGCCGGTTCTCATTCTCTACGTGATCTTCTCGCGCCAGCTCATTCGCGGCATAACTTCAGGAGCGGTCAAATGATACGTGTCTTGATTGCGGGCCTTGGCAATATGGGGCTTTCGCACGCATTGGCCCACCACCGGAACGGGGCGTCCGAGATTGTCGGTCTTGTCAACCGGTCCGGGCAGGTCGATCATCCCGAACTGGCCGGCTATCCCGTTTTCAACAACTATGACGTCGCGCTGGAAAAGACGTCTCCCGATCTCGTGGTGATTGCCACCTATTCGGATAGCCACGCGGATTATGCCGTGGCCGCAATGTATGCCGGCGCGCATGTCTTCGTCGAAAAGCCGCTTGCAACCACGGTCGAAGACGCCAGGCGCGTGGTCGCCTGTGCGCAGGAGACCCATAAGAAGCTCGTTGTCGGATATATTCTTCGGCACCACCCTTCCTGGGTCAGGCTGATCGAGGAAGCGCGCGCACTCGGCGGTCCCTATGTTTTCCGCATGAACCTCAACCAGCAGAGCTCCGGCGCGGAATGGGAAACCCACAAGGCCCTGATGGAAACCATGGCCCCGATCGTTGATTGCGGCGTGCACTATGTCGATGTCTGGTGCCAGATCACCGACGCCAGGCCGGTAAAGGTCAACGGCATGGGGCTTCGGCTTTCCGATGAAATCGCGCCGGACATGTACAATTACGGCCAGTTCCAGGTGCTGTTCGATGACGGGTCCGTCGGCTGGTACGAGGCCGGCTGGGGCCCGATGATGTCGGAGACGGCCTTTTTCGTGAAGGACGTCGTCTCGCCCGCCGGTTCGGTGTCGATCGTGGAAGGCAACAAGGGGGCGTCTTCTGATGTCGACGGCCATACCAAGGTCGGCGGTCTGCTTGTTCACCGGCCGGAGGGCGACCGGAACATCGATCTTCCGGGCGAACCCGGCCACCAGGAACTGTGCGACGCGGAACAGGCCTACGTCCTCGCCGCCATTACCGAAAACACGGATCTTTCCCGGCACATGCAGGATGCGGTCAGTTCGCTGGCGATCTGCCTGGCAGCCGATGAAAGCGTCCGCACGGGTGAACCCGTTTCATTGAAGGAGCCAACGTCATGACGGCGCTCACGCTCAAGAACGTCAACAAGTCCTTCGGGACGGTTCACGTGCTCAAGGATGTCAATCTGGAGGTCGAGGATGGCGAATTTGTCGTTTTCGTCGGGCCGTCCGGATGCGGCAAGTCGACCTTGTTGCGCGTCATCGCAGGCCTTGAGGATGTCACTTCCGGCGACATTCATATTGGCGGTGAGCATGTGAATTTCACGCCGCCGTCGAAACGCGGCATTGCGATGGTGTTCCAGAGTTATGCGCTTTATCCGCACCTGAATGTCCGGGGCAACATGTCGCTTGCGCTGAAACAGGAACGCCAGCCCAAGGACGTGATCGATCAGCGCATCGCGGAAGCAACGCGCATGCTCAATCTGCAAGAGTATCTGGAAAGGTATCCCTCCGAACTTTCCGGCGGCCAGCGTCAGCGGGTTGCCATTGGACGGGCAATCGTGCGCCATCCGAAACTGTTTCTGTTCGACGAGCCGCTGTCGAATCTCGACGCCGCACTCAGGATGAACACCCGCCTTGAGATCGCAAATCTTCACCGGCAGCTCGAGGCATCGATGATCTACGTCACCCACGATCAGTCCGAGGCGATGACGCTGGCTGACAAGATTGTAGTGCTGCGCGACGGATATGTGGAGCAGATCGGGAGCCCGATGGAGCTCTACAACAACCCGGTCAACAAGTTCGTTGCGGGTTTTCTGGGCTCGCCGGCAATGAACTTCCTGCCTGCGGGCCTTTTGAGCGAGGGCGACGAGCGCACGCTCGGGGTGCGCCCGGAAGACCTGTTTCTTGCAGAAGGTGGCGGCCTCCAGGCACGGGTGGAACATGTCGAGCATCTTGGCGGTGACACCAACGTGATCGCCATGGTCAAGGGACATCAGATCACGGCACGGCTTTTCGGGCAGCACGCGATTGAGCCGGGCAGGGACCTTGACCTGTCGATTTCCGACGGCAAGTCCTACTACTTTGATGCCTCGGGAGACCGGTTGAGCGCCTGAGATCCGGAGCGGATCCCGGGCCAGGCGGACAAAGCCGGAGGGTTTTGGTGCTCTTGCAACAGGGCTTGCAGAGTTGCATCACGCCGCGGAGCGTAAAGGAACCGGTTCCGGGGCCTCGCGCAGCAGATGGCGCAGTTGCTCCTTGGCCCTCAGGATACGTGTCTTGACCGTGCCCACGGGACATCCGAGCATTTCGGCAATTTCGGAATAGAGGTAGCCCTGGAAATAGGTGAGTTCGATGACCGCTCGCAGTTCCGGCTTCAACCGGTCGAGCGCTTTTAAGATATCGCGCCTCTGGATCGCTATAGCCGCCATGTCTTGCGTGTCGCTGACCGCGCACTCATCGATATCGAGTTCCCGTTGGCGCCGGGCTAGTTTCTGCCGTTTCTTCTTCGCGATCCGGTAGGCGATGCCGAACATCCAGGTCGAGACCTTGGAGCGTTTCTGAAAGCTGGCGGACGATCGCCAGATAACCAGGAACGTGTCATTGGCCACTTCCTCTGCCGCCCCACGGTCGCCGGTGACCCGGTGCGCGAATGTGGTCAGCTTCACGAAGTGTCTTTGATGAATTGTCTTGAACGCCTGTTCGTCGCCGCGCGTCACAGCTGATAGAAGCTGAAGGTCATCGGGCGGTGCGGCGCGCTGGGTGTCGTCTTGAGAAGAACCGGTGTTTCCCATCACAGCTATCGAACCTCAGGCAAGGACCGGGCGTTCGCCGGCGATGCAACGCACCGGCGTTCACGGGGTCCAGTTGTCAACGATCTGATGTTCCGGGGTTTCCCGGGAACCTGCACGCAAGATGACGGAAGATCGGCGCATACGCTTATGACGGACGTCACAACCAAAAGATGGTCAGTTGGGTAGGCGCACCTTACCGGTGCCGGGCCGGTCTTCGCTCCGGGGTTCGGCATACAGCTGCCTGGTTTTGCCGAAACGGATCTCGCGTCGCGATTCACAATCATTGAGGTTGTCATTCCGGCTGAAGCGCAGCGGAAGGCCGGAACCCAGTGCGCACCAGGTTCTCCTCAATCGTTTAGCCTTCGGACGCTGGGAATACTGGTTCCCAGTCTTGCCGCTGACACGGCAAACCGGGAAGACAAAGCGGGAGAGCAGCGGGCCTGATACTGGGAAGACACCTGTCTTCAATTGGACAAAAAAATCCCGCCGGACCTGGGACCGGCGGGACCTGTCAAAACCCTTTTCTGTTCATGAACTACGCGAACAGAAAGGCGTCGGCGCTGAAGTCCTCGACCGATGCATTCTCGAAGGTGACCAGCTTACCGCTGACGTCAAGTTGCACATCGTCGCCAATCTGTGTGAGCTGGTCCACGAGATCGTCCGCAGTGAAACCGGCATCGGTCACGAACAGAAGGCTGTCAACGCCGATTTCGAAGTCGGTAATGACTTTGACACCCGTGTCGTCTTCCGTGAATACGAACGTGTCGGCACCCGCGCCACCGGTGAGGATGTCGAGACCAGACCCGCTCTGGATCACGTTGTCCTGGTCATCGCCGGAGATGACATCGTTGAAATCGGTGCCTATGACGTTCTCGAAATTGACGGCTGTGGAGCTGTCGCCCAACGTTCCTGCGCCCAGGTCGATGTCGACGCCGTCGGATGCGCGCGACAGATCAAGGGTGTCGGTGCCGTCTCCACCGTCGAGATCGAGTTCAATTTCATCAAGAACAGTGTCGACGATCTGCGCGGTGTCATCGCCGCCGCCGAAATTGGTTTCAAGCGCCTCCGTGTCGCGGATATCGAGCTGGAACAGGCCGTTGACCGCCTGGTCGTTCAGTTCGACACGCGCGAATTGGACGCCCTCCGGGGTCACTGAAAATTCCGCCACATCCTTGTTCTGAAGATCGTCATTGACGAGGTCGGTGTTGAAATTGACCTGGACGCGGTCATGATCGGCGCCGCCGTCCATCAGGTCCGAACCGTCACCGTTGTTCCATACGAGCAGGTCGTCACCGTCTTCGCCGAAAACGAAGTCATTACCCTTGTTGGCAACAAGGATATCGTTGCCGTCGCCGCCATAGATTGTGTCGACACCGCCAAGCCCGGAAATGACATTGTCCTGATCGTCGCCGGCAATCTTGTCGTCGAACTCCGTGCCGATGACATTTTCGAAGTTGACCGCCTTGGACCCCGCGACCGTCCCGGCAGCGAGGTCGACGTCGACGCCGTCGGAAGCGCGCGACAGATCAAGGGTGTCGGTGCCGTCTCCACCGTCGAGATCGAGTTCAATTTCATCAAGAACAGTGTCGACGATCTGCGCGGTGTCATCGCCGCCGCCGAAATTGGTTTCAAG
>JBCDEN010000204.1:0-6693 GCA_039179715.1 Pseudomonadota bacterium | reverse complement strand
GTCTTGCCGGAAGCGGCGCAGCCTCCACCTGACGAGGCCGTACCGGTCGATACCGAACCGGCCGAGGCCGCCACGGCGGCGGGCAATCCGGATGCCGAGGCTGCTGAAAGCCGCGTAATTGCCGAGGCAGCCCCTGCTCAACCCACGGAACCCGTGCGTCAGAGCGATCCGCTCGTTGCAGCCGGAAGCATTCCGGCCACGTCGGCAACGGCGCAGGATGTTCCGGAGGCTGAAGCTGCCTTTGCGCCACCCGCAGGTGTTACAAGCAGTTTTGGCGACAATCCGGTCGCCGATCCTGCAACGCGCGCGCCGGCCGCCGGGACATCGAACCTGGAGCCCTCTTCCCTGCTTGCCAACCTTCCGCCGGAAGGCGTCGGCCCGATGGCGCTGCGCAGCGCTGCGGCGAGCGGAAATCCGGCCGCCGAATTTTTTGTCGGCGTGCGGTACACCGAAGGCGAAGGCGTTCCGGCCGACCTGGAAAAAGCAGCTGTGTGGTATCAGAAAGCGGCCAACAAGGGTCTTCCGCCGGCACAGTACCGGCTCGCCAGCCTCTACGAAAAAGGGCGCGGCGTTGAAAAGGACATGGCCAAGGCCAGAGCCTGGTATTCGCAGGCAGCCCAGGCCGGCAATGCCAAGGCAATGCACAACCTCGCGGTTCTCTATGCGGAGGGCGGCGGTGAAGATCCGGACTATGCCAAGGCAGCGATGTGGTTTGAATCTGCAGCCAATTACGGCGTGAAGGACAGCCTGTTCAACCTCGGTATTCTTTATGCCGGCGGCATCGGTGTCGATAAGGACCTTGTGGCGAGCTACAAGTGGTTCGCGATCGCCGCCGACAAAGGCGACCCGGAAGCCGCCAAACGCCGTGACGATGTCGCCAATATGATGGACCAGCAGACGCTGGCGAATGCGCGCCTTGCCGTGGAAGGCTTTAAACTCAAGGACGCGGACCCGGCGGCGAACAAGGTGACACTGGAACCGTCCTGGGCGGAGCAGTCCTCGGTGCCCGCTGCAAACGTGTCCGCGCCGGCGCCGGCCGGCAACGTCGACATGATCCGCGAAGCCCAGGACAAGCTGAATTATCTCGGCTTCGACACAGGTACGCCGGACGGGCAGATGGGCCCGCGTACGCGCAGCGCCATCCGTGCTTTCCAGCGCAGTATAGGCCTGCCGGAAACCGGAGAAGTCGATGCCAAGCTCATTGACGAGCTAAAAAGCCAGGCAATCTGACGATTTTCGGGATTTCTGAACCAAAGTAAGATGCTGGTTGGTTGACACATCGACCGGCACGGGTTTTTAACCACTCTAGTCTACTTTACGTGCAATCCTGTCTGCATCCTGTTCCGGCGTAACCCAGTGCAATTATATCTGCCCATAGCCGAGATTCCGGTCAATATCTTCGTGATATTTGCCATGGGCGGTGCTGTGGGTTTTCTGTCTGGCCTGTTCGGGATCGGCGGCGGCTTCCTGTTGACGCCTCTGCTGATCTTTTCCGGCATCCCCCCGGCGGTCTCGGTTGCCACCGTCACGACGCAGGTCGTTGCCTCGTCTGCATCTGCCGTCGTCACCTACTGGCGGCGAAAGGCGATCGATCTCAAACTGGCCTCGATATTATTGGCGGGCGGTGTCTTCGGGTCGCTGATAGGGGTCATATTGTTCGACGTTCTGCAGTCCGTCGGGCAGCTGGATCTCGTCATTTCCCTTTCCTACGTCACCTTTCTGGGCGCCATCGGCGGGTTGATGCTGGTCGAATCCGTCCGTGCGATCCGGCGCCGGAAGTCCGGTGCTGCGCCTTCCGCGCGCAAACCGGGCCAGCATAACTGGATCCACGGCCTGCCGCTCAAGGTCCGGTTCCGCCAGTCCAAACTTTATGTCAGCGTGATCCCCGTGGTCGGGCTAGGCGCGATTATCGGTTTCCTCGGCACGATCCTGGGCATCGGTGGCGGCTTCATGATGGTGCCGGCGCTGATTTATCTCCTCAGGGTGCCGACAAACATCGTGATCGGCACGTCCCTGTTCCAGATCCTGTTCACGATGGCGGCGGCGACGATCTTTCACGCCATGGGCACCAAGACCGTCGATATCGTGCTGGCGATGACCCTGATGATCGGCGGCGTGATCGGAGCCCAGTTCGGTGCGCGCATGGGACAGAACCTGCGCGGGGATCAGCTTCGCCTTCTGCTGGCTCTCCTGGTGCTCGGCGTCGGTTTGCGCTTTGCCGTTGATCTGTTGCTTATTCCCGATGATCTTTACTCCATCGCCATACGCAAGGGGGCAGGGGTATGATCCGCTTTCTGCTCGCCTTCCTGTTTGTTCTGACTGGCCTTTCGTTTGGGCTCGCGCAGGAGGAAGATCACTCGAAAGACCTTGTCACGGCGCTTTCCTCGGACATGGTGTCGATCCAGTCGAACTTCACCGGAACCGAGATTGTCATTTTCGGCCAGGCGAGCCACATCCGGGACAGTTCTGGTGAAGCGGACGATTTTCAGCTAGCGATCGTTGTCGAAGGCCCGCCGCAGGACATAACCACCCGGCGCAAGGGACGGTTTCTGGGCGTCTGGGTGAACCGCGAGGCAGAACGCTTTCGGAACGTCCCTTCGTTCTATGCCGTTGCCAGCACGGCCGATATCGGCGAAATCGCGCACCGCAACGTGCTCGACGAGTACAGCATCGGTCTCAATCACATCAATCTCGCGGTCTCGGGCGTTTCGAACGTGGCGCTGTCGGATCGCGACGACTTTCGCCGCGCCTTTGTCCGCCTGCGCGAGGAAACGGGTCTTTATTCGGAACGGGAAACGTCGATCGAGTTTCTGACCGACACCATGTTCCGCACGAAGATCCCGCTGCCGGCGAACATCCCGGTCGGCGACTACACCGTGAAAAGCTACCTCTTCAACCAGGGGGAACTTGTTTCCGAAACCCAGCAGACTCTCGCGGTTGCGAAAATCGGTTTCGAGCAGGTGACCTTCGAACTGGCGCAGAATTACCCGCTCGTTTATGGCGTCCTGGCGGTGATCCTGGCGATTTTCACCGGCTGGCTCGCGGGCGTGATCTTCAAGAAAGACTGATCGCAGGCTGCGGTTTCCTGCCGAGCAAACGCGGCACCATCCGCGCGGCAGGATAGCGCCTGCAGTTATTATCATCTGGTGCTCGCACACCCTGCGGCTATTGTGCTGAAGTGGCATGACCATGGAATCACGAGGTGGGGCACCATGACTGACCAGTCTTCTCCGGAACCGGCGGGCGGCAATACCGGCAAGCGCGAACCAACTCTCGATGCAAAGGTGATCGACATCGCGGTACGCCTCGGTGTCCTGGGGCTCTTTGCCTATTTCTCCCTGCAGCTCATTGCGCCGTTCTTCCTGTTCCTGCTCTGGGCGGTCGTGCTCACCGTGGCGCTCTACCCGGCCTATCGCTGGCTTGACGAAAAGCTGGGCGGCCGCAAGGTCATATCCGCTATCCTGATCACCCTTTTGTGCCTGGCAATCGTCATCGGCCCGGTCGCCGTGCTTGTCGTCAGCCTTGTCGAAACGCTTAGCGGCTGGTTCCAGAAGATCACCGGGGATGGGCTCACCATGCCGCCTCTGCCGGAACGGCTGGCGGCCCTTCCCGTTGTCGGCGACCGTATCGCCGAACTCTGGGGCCTCGCCAGCCGCAGCCTGGAGCTGTTTTTTGCCAAGGTCGGACCGATGCTGGTGCCGGCCGGCGGGCGGATCCTGTCCATGCTCGCCTCGCTGAGCGGCAGCGTTCTGTTCTTCATCGTCTCCATCATTCTGGCCGGCTGCCTGTTCGTGCCGGGGCCGGCGCTTGGCAAAGGCGCCAAGCGCTTCGCGGACCGCATCATGGCGCCCAGAGGGTCCGAGTTCGTCGATCTGGCGGGCGCAACCATCCGCAACGTTTCGCGCGGGGTGATCGGTGTCGCGGTGATCCAGGGCCTTTTGACCGGCATCCTGCTGATCGCCTTCAACGTGCCGCTTGCCGGTGTCCTCACCTTCATCGCCCTGATCCTGTGCATCATCCAGATCGGTCCGGCTCTGGTGATCATCCCGACCATCATCTGGGCGTGGAGCTCCTGGGAGTTCGTTCCTGCGCTCGCCTTCACGATCCTGATGGTGCCGGTGATGCTGGTCGACAACGTCCTGCGGCCGATCCTGATGTCCCGCGGCCTCGACGTGCCGATGCTGGTCATCCTGATCGGCGTCCTCGGCGGCACGATCACCCACGGCCTCCTCGGCCTGTTCCTCGGACCCGTTGTGCTGGCCGTGTTCTACGAACTGGTCATCGCCTGGGTAAAGGTGGGCGAGGACCGCTAGGAGACGATTTGCGTATATCCCTCACCCTGGCCCTCTCCCAGGGGGGGGAGAGGGAATATGGAGGGCCTCCGCGGTCACGTCTCAAACGTAAGGCAAACCGCGCATTGAACCGACAAAACTAGAAGAATTAGCGTACTGGGAGTTACCTCTCCCCCGGGGAGAGGTCGGAGCGCAGCTCCGGGTGAGGGGACTGAACAGGTGAGCGCAGGCAGGACGACACAGCCGGGTCATTGCGCAGACTTTCTTCAACCGCTTGCAAACGCGGACAGAACCACCACCTCAAATCCTGACCGGTGTCGCATCGCGGCACCTTGCGCCAAATCGATCTGGGCAGGAACAGCCTTTGAGCGTGAACAGGAAGCTGAACCGGCTGATGTGGATGGAACGCGTGCGGACCGCTCTGGTCATTGCGCTGGTCGGGATACCGCTGGCCATAGGCATCAGCGTGATCATGGTGTCGCAGAGCGGTGTCAACAATCAGGACGGCGAACCCATCGCCGGCGTGCTGCTTCGTCATTCGAGCGACGATCGCGATGATGGATCCATCCGCACCACTTTGCGTGTCCGGCTGAAAGACGGCGAGGAGGTCACGGTGCGCACGCGGAACAAGGGCTTTCCAGCCGTTGGCGAGGAAATCGTTTTGATGAAGCGCCTGCACGAAAACGGCCGCGCATTCTATTATCTTCCCCTGGTGAACACGGCCGGCCAATGAAGATGCGCGCCAGCGACGCCCGCCGGCTTGCCCGCAGGATTCAGTCCGCGACCAGCCGACTTGCCGTGAACGGATAGAGCCTGTCGTTGCCCAGCATGAACACCGAGAACTGGCGCCGCGTGAAAAGCGTTGAATAGGCGCGGTCGGCAACGTTCAGACCGCCAGTCAGCGCACCGAAGGCCGGAAGCACCAGACGGGTTCCGTCGGTGATGAAGCAGGCGCGACGGATCGAACGTCCGAAACGGCGGACCCGTGCGACCGGGTGCAGGTGTCCGCAGACCTCGCCGACCGTTGCTTGCGTGCCTATCGCCTCAACCGGTTCGTGCCGGAACGTGAGCGGCCCGACGGAAATTTCGTCGACCGTTTCCCCGCACAGCCGAACAGGCGCGACCGGATCATGATTGCCGGTGACCCAGATCCACTCCCGGCCGAGCTGGAGCGTTGTGAGCATGGCGCGATAAGGGGCCGGCAATCTGTCGGATCCGTCCGCGTCGTGGAAACTGTCTCCGAGTGAGATGACACGTGCCGGGTCGAAGGCATCCATCACACCGGCAAGTTTTTCCAGCGTCGCCCCGGTGTCGTAAGGCGGCAGCATGACGCCGCGCCGGGCATAGCTGGAGCCTTTCTCAAGGTGAAGGTCAGCGACGACAAGGAGGGACTCCTCCGGCCACCACAAAACGCCGCTGTCATGCAGCCCGACCAGCTCGCCATTGATCTGGATGTCATGACATACCGGCGCTGTTTCGGTTTTGCGCAGCTGGGATGTCAGAACATTCATGCCATTGCCTCTTGAACAAGATCCTCGGCCGCGTCTTCAAGCAGCGAATCCATTGCCTCGCCATAGACCGGTTCTTTGCCTATTTCCAGGAGGATCGGCACGGCAAGCGGAGAAACGCGCGTAAGGACACTATGCGTGATTCTGCCACGAACGCGCGCAAGAAGTTCCCCCAGCCGCGAGATATCCAGAAGTCCTTCGGCAGCGTCCGCCCAGGTGGCCTTGAGCAGGATGTGGTCCGGTTCATGCGTGCGCAGCACATCATAGATCAGGTCGGAGGAAACCGTCACCTGACGCCCGGTTTTCTCCTGACCCGGATGCCGGCGCTCGATCAGCCCTGCGATCACCGCACAGTTTCGGAACGTGCGTTTCATCAGGCTGGAATCCGCAAGCCAGGCATCAAGATCATCGCCCAGAATGTCTTCTTCAAAAAGCGCGTCCAGCGAGATGCGTCCGCTCGAGAACAGAAGCGACAGGTCGCCGAGCCCCCAGACCGACAGTGCATAATCATTGGCAACAAAGCCCATCGGCCGCGCGCCGAGACGCTCAAGGCGCTTGGTGAGCAGCATGCCGAGCGTCTGGTGCGCCAGGCGTCCTTCGAAGGGGTAACAAACCATGTAATGCTTGTTGGAACGGGGAAAGGTCTCGACAAGCAGACCGTCAGGCGCGGGCAGAACCGACTTGGTTTTCTGGATTTGCAGCCACTCCCGGACCTGGACCGGCAGGTGTTTCCAGCTCTTCGGATTGGCGAGCATCGCGCGAACGCCCTCTGCCAGATAGGTGGACAGCGGAAACTTGCCGCCCATATAGGACGGGATCATCGGATTGTCGGTCTTGGCGCGGGAGACATAGGTTTCATTTTCGCGGATGGCCTCGAACCGGACGACCTCGCC
>JBCDEN010000115.1:0-8571 GCA_039179715.1 Pseudomonadota bacterium | reverse complement strand
TCGCCGTCGATATAGGTGATCAGGTCTCCGGAGAGTACACCGGCCTTGGCGGCGGGTGTCTCGTCAATCGGAGAAACGACCTTGACCAGGCCTTCCTCCATGGTGACCTCGATGCCGAGCCCGCCGAACTCGCCGCGTGTCTGCACCTGCATGTCGCGGAAGCTCTTCGGGGACATGTAGCTGGAATGCGGGTCGAGCGAAGTCAGCATGCCGTTGATGGCGCTCTCGATGAGCTGTGCATCGTCGGGCACTTCCACGTAGTCTGAACGCACCCGCTCAAACACGTCGCCGAACAGATTGAGCTGCCGGTACGTGTCGGTCGCAGCCGCGTTTGCCGCCGCCGATACCTTGAACGGCATCTGGGACATTGTCGTAACTGCCGCAGCCCCCATCAGGGCACCCACCAGCAGCAAGGAAGCTTTCCGTATCATCCGCGAGCCTTTTCTTCTTCTGTGCGTGCCCACCAGGGTGTGGGATCGACCGCACGGCCGTCTTTCCGAAATTCAACATATAGGATCGGCTGGGTCGAACCCAATCCGAAAGTCGACGCGCTTGCCCACTGGGTCGCGCCCATAACACCAACCGGTTCCCCGGTAAGAACAAACTGCCCCAATTCCGCATCTATCCGATTCAGGCCGGCGAGGAGCACATGGTAGCCGTCGCCGGTATTCAGGATCAAGAGCTGACCGAAAGAACGGAATGGACCTGAATAAACCACCCATCCGTCCGCCGGTGAAGTCACATTAGACCCCGGCCTTGTGGCAATAGATTGACCTTCCGTCACGCCACCGAATTCATCTTCCTGCCCGAAATCCTTGAGCAAGGTCCCTGCAACCGGCTGCGGCAGGCGTCCCTTAGCCTCTTCGAACGCTATTTGCGGCGCAAGCCGTCCCGGATCCGCAAAGGGATCAAAATTGCGCGAGGCGTTGCGTTTGGCGTCAATCGCCGCCTGCCTGGATTTTTCAGCCGCATCGCGGGCACTGTCGATTTCGGCCTCCAGGTTGGCAATCAGCTCTTCCAGGGACCCGGCCTGATCCGCCAGCAACGCCGCACGCCTCTTTTCCTCCTCAAGAACCTCGACCGATTTCAGATGTTCCTGCCTTTTGGCGCTCAGGAGAAGTTCAAGACGGGACTTTTCCTCAGCCAATCGCATCGCATCGCCGCCCAACCGGTTTTTCTCTTCCGCAATCACCGATTTCAGGCGCTGCAATTCGGCCAGGTCAGCGGCAAGCGCCTCGGTTTCCACTTTCAGTTCCGGCATGACTGCATTCAAAAGTATCGCGCTGCGGACTGCCGACAAGGCATCGCTCGGTCGAACGGCGAGCGCCGGAGGCGGCCGTTTGCCGATCCGCTGCAGGGCAGCCAGGACTTCCGCCAGAACGTCGCGGCGCGCGGCCAGCGACAGCCGGACCGCATCTTCGTTTTCGCCAAGGCTCATCAACCTGCGCTCTGTGTCGGTCAACTCCGTTTCCAGCCCCTTGATCGTATCGGAGGTGCTGATGATCTTCGCATTCAGCGTTTCACGGTCCCGGTTCAGCGCGCGGATCTCTCGGGCAATCGCGGCCTGGCGGTCCGACGAAACCTCTATGTCCCGCGACAGGGCGGCCAATTCGTCTTCACGCTTCTTCTTGCGTTCCAGAAACGCATCAATCTCGGTAGCGCCGGCGCTTTCGGCCTGCGCTTCTTCATCGAGACTTTCGCTGGCGTGCAAGGGTGCGGGCACGAGCATGAGACAAAGCGCGAGCCCGCTCAAGAACGAACCCGATGTCCACCGGTTCCAAAGTCCAGGACGCACTGCCGTGATGCGATCCGGTCTCAATTCTCGTCAGCTCCCAAAGGTTACCCTTCCCGCGATACACTGACTGCGTTAACGAACCGTTTACTCAGGTAACCAGCGCCTTAATCCGGTGACCCTAGCGGTCTCGCGACTGCCTGTGTCTGTTCCACCTTGTTTGTTCTTTATCCGTTACGTCCGGAATACGGCGAGATACGGGCGAAAACGTGTTTTCAGATCACTTGAAGCGTTAACAAATGTTAATGATCTTTTCGCCGAGGAGCATGCGCACCGGCGACAAAGGACTTAGAAGTGGCGGTAGACCAGATCATCCGGGTCAGGCCGTCGGGCTTTCTTGTCCAGGGCAGCGCCGAGACGTTCGGCCAACTGGCGTGAGCGCAGATTGTCCTGATCGACATAGCTGACAAGGCCGGGCAGCCCGCGCTCTTTCCGGGCCCAGTCCAGGAACCTTTTTGCGGCTTCGTGTGCAATGCCCCTGCCCTCCGCCTCCGGATAGACGAACCAGCCTAGCTCATGTTCTGGAAACAAGGGGCCGTGATTGATGCCGACCTGTCCGAGGCAGGACCCCGACACGCCGTCTTCGATCATCAAGGCTCCGTTGCCCATCAGCGGCCATTGGGCCATGTCATGGCAAAACAGGGCCCAGGCCATCTTCTTGTCGAAAGGCCCCCCCATTCCGGCGGACCTGCCCGTCTGCATAAAGGCAAAATAGGCGGGCCAGTCGTCCATCGTCATCGGCCTCAGGATAAGGCGCTCGGTCCGAAGCGTGGGAATGTCTGCCATGTCTGGGTCCATCACCTAGTCACCTGAATCTAAAGTTCGACTCATTTTGCAGCGGGCCTCGAACGAACTTCAGATTCAAGGGAGTGACTAGCAAGTCTATGTTTCTATTGCGGTTTACGAATATGAAGTTCGCTTCGGACACTGTCGGAGCAATGATGCGAACTTCAAATTCACCGCACGAGGGGTCTCACGCGCGGTGATAGGGGTGGCCGGACTGTATGGTCAGGGCACGATAGATCTGTTCGGCGAGAAGGATCCGGGCAATCTGGTGCGGCCAGGTCATGGCCCCGAGCGCGAGTTTCAGGTCTGCCCGTGCAAGCAGCTCAGACCCATGGCCATCGGCACCGCCGATCGCGAACACGACATCGAAGACGCCCTGATCCTTCCAGTTTTCAAGTCTCTGGCTGAAATCCGCGCTGGTCAGGTTCCGGCCATTTTCATCGAGCGCCACGATACGCGCTGCGCCGCTGACGGATCCCAGGAGAGCGCCAGCCTCCTCGGATTTCCGGTCATCCGGTCGCTGCGCCCTGCTTTCGGGCAATTCGACAACGCGGACATCCGTGATCCCGAGGCCGCGGCCGGTCTTGCGCGCGCGATCAAGATAACGTTCGAGCAAGTCCTTTTCGGCACCTGCTTTCATCTTGCCGACGCAGGAGAGTGTGAAGCGCATAAGATCCCTGCCGGAAGAACTCCGGTCTTCAACTTCGCAGCAACCCGGACCGCTCCCGAAGGCGCTCCTCGGCGCACCCGGCTCTCAGGCCATTAAGCCCGAAAGCCGGAAACAGGTGGCCGTTCAGCCGATAAATTGCGGCGCTTCGTCCGTGTCCGGTGCCCACATCTTTTCAAGATTGTAGAAACCGCGGACTTCCGGACGGAAAATATGAACAATCACATCGCCCGCATCGATCAACACCCAGTCACAGGTGCTCAGACCTTCCACCGTTGCGGATTTGACCCCGGAAGATTTCAGGTCCTTGAGCAGATGATCGGCGATCGCGCCGACATGACGGTGTGACCGACCGGACACAATCACCATGTGATCTGCCAGAGAACTTTTACCAGCGATGTCGAGAGTTATCAGGTCCTCAGCTTTGGAATCGTCAAGACTGCTGAGAACCGTATCGAGGAGACCTGCCGCAAGATCAGCGCTTACGGAAGCCTGCAGAGGAGAGGACAATTCTGTCCGCCCACTTTCAAAGGTCATGGTCAGGTGTAGTGCCTTTCGCCGTTTGTGCCGTCCCGAAACCAACGTCGTCACGAACCAGATAGTTCGGTTTCACGTCACCCGTTTTGGATGCAGGACCGGTTGACCGTACCTCGGCCGCGCTCGCCGCGACCGCCCCTATAATACCGCGTCCCGCTTGGCATTTTCAAGACAGGGGTTTTTTCTCGGTAAAAATGACAGTTTTCCTAGTCAGGCAGATTTCTCAGATCGGTCGATGATGCCTTGTCGAGCGGTGCGTGCAAAAACGTCCAGACCGGTGCTTTCATGTCTGGAAGCAGCGCCGCATCCTCTTCGGGAAGTCTATATTTTTCATAAGCTTTCGCCATTGGCGAGGACAGTACCGCGAGCGAGGCTCCGGGCCTGTCAACGATTGCGATAGGCACGGACCCGACGATTTTCCGCCAGTCCTGCCAGAGATGGAAACTGCCAAGATTGTCAGCACCCATGACCCAAACGAATCGGACGGACGGACGCATGGCACGCAATGCGACGATCGTTTTGGCCGTGTAGGGCGTCCCGAGCACGGTCTCGTAGGCCGTCACTTTCATGCGCGGGTGGTCGGCAAGCGCACCGGTCAGGTGCAGCCGTCTTTCAAGCGGCGCAAGGTTGGCGTGGTCCTTGAGCGGATTGCCGGGCGTGACGAACCACCAGATCTGATCGAGCCCAAGACGCTTTAGAACCGTCGCCGCAACAAGCCAGTGCCCGGAATGCGGCGGATTGAACGACCCGCCGAACAGTCCGATGCGGTTGCCCGGTTCAACATGCGGCAATTTCAACCAGTCCCGATGCAGACCGGACCGGACATTCATTATCGTCATGGACGGGTCTGACCCGAGCCGTGAACCTTGTATTTGAAGCTGGTCAACTGCTCGACACCAACGGGCCCGCGCGCATGCATGCGGCCGGTCGCGATGCCGATCTCCGCGCCCATGCCGAATTCGCCGCCGTCGGCGAACTGGGTGGAGGCATTGTGGAGGACAATCGCCGAATCCACTTCCGCCTGGAACCGGTCGGCCGCTGCCTGGTTCTCTGTCAGGATGCAGTCGGTATGGTTCGAGCCGTAGGTCGCGATATGCTCCATCGCAGCGTCAAGGTCGGGCACAATTCTGACGGCCAGGATCTTGTCGAGATACTCGGTCGACCAGTCTTCCTCGATTGCGGCCGGAACTTCGCCGCAAATCTCGCGCACCTTGTCGCATCCCCGGATCTCGCAACCCTTTTCACGCAAGGCTTCAACGATGGCCGGCAACTGCGCGCGCGCGATCTCCTGATGAACCAGCAGCGTTTCAAGCGCGCCGCAAATGCCGGTGCGGCGCAGCTTCGAATTCACGATGATATCGACGGATTTCGCAACGTCCGCGTCCTTGTCCAGGAAGATGTGAACCAACCCTTCCAGATGCGCAAACACCGGCACCCGCGCCTCGGTCTGGACGCGGCCGACAAGACTGCGGCCACCGCGCGGGACGATCACGTCGAGATTGCCCTGCAATCCCTTGAGCATCTCGCCGACCGCGGCCCTGTCCGTGACCGGCACGATCTGGATGGCGTCTTCGGGCAGTCCCGCTGCCTTGAGGCCAACCTGAAGCGCCGCATGGATCGCCCGGTTGGACTGTATCGTGTCGGAGCCTCCGCGCAGGACGACAGCGTTTCCGGCCTTCAGGCACAAGGCACCTGCGTCCGCCGTCACGTTGGGGCGGCTTTCGTAGATCACGCCGATCACGCCAAGCGGCGTGCGGACGCGCTCGATCCTGAGACCGTTCGGCCGGTCCCAGGCGGCAATCACACCGCCGACGGGATCGTCCAGCGCGACGATGTCCTCCAGCGCTTTTGCAATCGCCTCGATCCGCTCTTCAGTGAGGGTGCCGCGATCCAGGAAGGCCGCCGTCTGACCGTTCGCTTTCATCGCCTCGACGTCGAGCCTGTTACCCGCGAGAATGTCCGGTGTCGCCGCGCGCACGGCCCTGGCCATTTCGCTCAGGGCGCTGTTCTTGACCTGTGCTGGTGCGGTCGCGAGAACCCGGCCGGCAGCACGGGCTCTTTGCCCGATCTCTGCCATCAGATCTTCGGTCGTCCTGGCCTCAACCACATCCAGCATTTCCATCACTCCTCAAAAGCGGATCTTCACATCCGCACGGTTGAACGCTTTTACCGCGTTCCGTTCAAAAACGCATCCTCAAGCACGAGATCGTCCCGGTGGACCATCTCGGCACGGCCCGGATATCCGACGATCGCCTCGATCTCCCGGCTGTTGCGGCCGGCAATCAACCGGGCCTCGACAACGTCATAGGCAACAAGCCCACGGCCGATTGTCCTGCCCTCCGGGCTCAAAAGCGTCACCGCGTCACCACGGGAAAAGGTGCCTGAGACGGAGACGACGCCTGCCGGAAGCAGGCTCTTGCCCGCTTTCATTGCGTTGAGCGCGCCCGCGTCCAGCGTGATCTTGCCGCGTGGCTCCAGGTGACCGCCGATCCAGGCCTTGCGCGCGCTGGCCGGTGTCGCGGCTGCCGGAAACCAGGTCGCCCGCCCGCCGTCACTCAGCCGCGAGAGCGGGTTCAGTTCCTTGCCGGAGGTGATCACCATTGACGTTCCGGCCACGGTCGCGATCTTGCCCGCATCGATCTTTGTTTTCATGCCACCGCGCGAAAGCTCCGACCCGGCGCTGCCGGCCATCGCCTCGATCTCGGCGGTGATGCGCGGTACTTCAGGCAAGAAAACCGCATCCGGGTCTTCCGATGGCGGTGCCGTGTAGAGACCGTCGATATCGGAGAGCAACACGAGGCAATCCGCGCTTGCCATCGTTGCCACACGTGCTGCCAGGCGATCGTTGTCGCCGTAGCGGATTTCGGATGTGGCAACGGAATCATTCTCGTTTATGATCGGCACCGCGCCCATCTTCAACAGCGTGCCGATGGTCGCGCGCGCGTTCAAATAGCGCCGCCTTTCTTCGGTGTCACCCAGCGTCAGCAGGATCTGGCCCGCCTTCTTTCCATGTGTTTCAAGCGCGCCCGCATAGGCCTGCGCCAGCGCAATCTGGCCTGCCGCCGCCGCCGCCTGGCTTTCTTCCAGCTTGAGCGGCCCCGGCGGCAATCCGAGTTCACCGCGTCCCAGCGCAATCGATCCGGAGGACACGATCAGGACTTCGGCGCCCGAGCGCGTCAGGTGCACGATGTCGGAGACAAGGGCTTCCAGCCAGTCCCGCTTCAACTCGCGGTTTTCAACCAGCAGGGCGGAACCGATCTTGACGACGATCCGTTTGAACGCCGCAAGACTGCGATGTGCTTTGGCCGACATCAGGGGTGCCACCCCTCCTGTTCGGGCGCCGGCACCTGGTTGGCCGCGTCTTGCCGGTCCTTGTCGATGCCGCGCACGATCATGCGCAGCGCCCGGTCGACATTGAGCCCGCTCGCCGAGGACAGGATCAGCGGTTTCTGGCCGCAGGCCGCCTCAAGGCGCGCGGACTGTTCGGCGATCAGGTCATCGGTGAGTGCGTCGCATTTCGACAAAGCAACGATTTCCGGCTTGTCGGTGAGGCCGCCCCCATAAGCTTCCAGTTCGCCGCGAACGACCCTGTAGGCCTCGCCGGGATCTTGCTCGCCGGACCCGTCAACAAGATGAAGGAGAACCCGTGTGCGTTCGACATGGCCGAGGAAACGGTCGCCAAGACCGGTGCCTTCATGTGCGCCTTCGATCAGCCCGGGGATATCCGCCATTGCGAAGCTGTTGCCGTCGATCTGGAAGATGCCGAGATTGGGATGAAGCGTTGTGAAGGGATAGTCCGCGATTTTCGGCTTGGCGGCCGACACCGTTGCCAGGAAGGTCGACTTGCCGGCGTTGGGCAGACCGACGAGGCCGGCATCGGCTATCAGCTTCAGGCGGAGCCAGATCCATTTTTCCTCACCTTCAAGCCCCGGATTGGCCCGGCGCGGCGCCTGGTTGACCGAAGACTTGAAGTGGGCGTTGCCGAAACCGCCATTGCCGCCCTTCATCAGAACGACGCGTTGCCCGAGTTCGGTGAGGTCGGCAATGAGCGTTTCGTTGTCTTCTTCCAGGATCTGAGTGCCGACGGGAACCTTGAGAACGACGTCCTTGCCGTGTGCGCCCGTCCGGTTGCGGCCCATGCCGTGGATACCGGTCTCGGCCTTGAAATGCTGCTTGTAACGGTAATCGATCAGCGTGTTGAGGCCATCGACGCATTCGACGATGACATCGCCGCCCTTGCCGCCGTCGCCGCCGTCGGGACCGCCATATTCGATGTATTTTTCTCGCCGGAAGGACACGCAGCCCGCGCCGCCATTGCCCGAACGGACATATACCTTGGCCTGATCTAGGAATTTCATTTTTCTTCTCTTTTTCGTCCTGCTGTCAGACCATGACCGGTGTAGGTCAAAGACCGCGCATGAAATCCGTTCGTGTCAATTCGCTTCTGAAGGCGGGCAGGGTCTCGCCGCGCGAGACACTTGCGCAGCCGACTTCGCCGACGGGCCGGAAACCGGCCTTTTCCATCACCTTGATCGAGGCCGGGTTCTCCAGCATGGCTTCGCAGGCCAGAAGCTCGTGCGCCGTGTTGTCGAACATCCAGCCAATCGCAGCCGTCAAGGCCTCGCTCATGACCCCCCTGCCCCAATAGGGCCGCCCCAGCCAATAGCCGATCTCCGGGGTCTCCTGCAACTTTTTGAAGCCGAGACCGCCGATCAATTCGCCTTCATGGTCAACATGAAAACCGAGTTCGTCCGCCGTATCGACAGCTTCCCAGCGCGCCGCCGATCTT
>JBCDEN010000275.1:0-5939 GCA_039179715.1 Pseudomonadota bacterium | reverse complement strand
GTCGACCGCCTCCATCTGGTCGATCGTATCGGCCATTTCGACCGCGGAGCGGTATCTGAGAATCTTGTAGGCAAACGGCTTGATGAACGGCCACCACGGACTCGCCATGACGAGTTTGCCGCGTTCGGCAATCAGCGCATCGACGATATGAGGGTCCGCAAGCTGACGCTGCTTGGTCTCCTGACGGCGCGCCGGCAAGGTGTCTGTTGTCTGGTCTGTCGTCCGCACAATGCACCTCTGCCCATCGGTAACCTGTACTATTCCACTTGCATCGTTAGCGAAATCAGCCGCGCGGTGCAAATGCTCCCTGCAATTAATTTTTGGCCGGCGGCATGGTCAGCTCCACAGTGAACTCGTGAAAAGTGCCACAATTGTGATGAAAGACGCTGTCCATGCCAGCGATCTGGGGTTGGACCTGTCGGTCCAGTAGCAAAACACGTAAATCAGCCGCAGAAGTATGAAAAGCACTGCCAGCTGGTCGATCCAGTAGGGCGACCCGCCCTGGCTGATGGCGACGAAAACGGAGACGGCGAAAAACGGAAACGCCTCGAAGCCGTTCGCTTGCGCGGCTTGCGCGCGCGACCGGAACCCATCGTGCCAGTAGTCCGGGTTGCGCGGGTTTGCATTGTCGAAATCCTTGCTGAACTTGGCTGGAAAGGCCGACAGGATCGGCAGGATTGCAGCAGCGAGAATGCACCAGATTGCGATTGGCATGAAGTGTTCCTTGTTGTCCTGGTTCCCGTTCACATAGGGCATCCGGCCGCAAAAGCGCAAAAGAACAATTGCGGATGCTGCAGGCGGGCGGCTGAGGGGGGCTGCCGAACACCCAATCCGAGGCTGTTGGTGTTGTGCGACGAGTGTTCTTGTAAGGCAGCGTCACTTTACCGCCATTTTGAAAATCTAACACCAGCGGCCAAAGGCGGCGTTTTCAGTATCCCGGATGAGGAGTGTATCGGGCAGGTCTCGGTCTGCAGCCGATTACCGGTTCCTGCAAACGCGCGCGATGGCCCGGATGGGCTGGTTTGCTGGCCCCGGAACACGCCGTTACGCACTGAAATTGCGGACAACTGCGCTGTGTTTTGGATTTTCAGTAAATAGTAAGTTAAGAGATGCCACGATGGTGAGGCGGAGATTAAGGGACTGATTCGTCATGAAACGCTCGGGAAAGCTGGTTTTGGTTTTGGGAATGGTGGTTCTTGCCGCCGGGTGCCAGAGGCTCTCGGGGGGGCCCAACTATGCCGCACCCTTGCCCGCGACACCGACGACACCGGTCGGAACGGCATCGCTTGATCCGCTTGATCCCAACGCCGCGCCGCCCGTCGGCACCACCACGGACGGGACCGGCGCTCCAACCGATCTTGCGAGCAATCCGGTTGCAGCGCCGGGCAATGCCCAGCAGGTGGGGCGGACAGACCTTCTGGGTGGCTGGAAGCTGGCCTCTTCGGGCGACAACTGCCAGGCCTTCATGACCCTCACAACCTGGTCCGGCGGCTACCGGGCAAATACCAGAGGTTGTACCACCCCGACACTGTCCGGGATCTCGGCCTGGGATCTGAACGGCAATCAGGTCGTTCTGAAGGACGGGTCCGGCGTCATCGTTGCACAGCTTTATTCCAGCGAACCCGGGAAGTTCAACGGCCAGACGTCGACCGGATCGCCCATTTCGCTGTTCCGTTAAACAGCCTAAGTAATTCTGCTAGACACTGCGCGTAATAAGTGTATATTGGTATTGCTACCGGAAAGGCTGTGCAATGTCGAAATACGAACCCTTACGCGAACACCTTGCCCGTCTTGAAGATGTCGTCTGGGCCGCCAAGCTCGACGAGCTTGAGGACATTCTGGGAACAAACCTCCCGAAAAGTGCGCGCGAGCACCGCACCTGGTGGGCCAATTCAGGCGGCAGCCTTGTTCATCAGAACTCCTGGCTGGACGCGGGCTGGCGCGTTGAGCGCACGGACCTGATGCGCGATGTGATCGTTTTCCGGCGTCTGCGCATCGGTGGCACGATCGCGGTCAGCAAGTCGCAGACCGCCGAGCGCGCGGCCAGGAATCCGAAGCGCGCAGCCGAAAAACGGCTTGCCAAGGAAATGCCGGCGCTGCGTCAGCCGGCGACGGTAACCCTTCGCTCCGAATGGACGGCGCTTGGAGATGTGCGCAACACCCCGTGTTCCGGCAATTCCATCCCGCAGCAGGGCGGCGTGCTGCGCTTCGCGGCAATGGAAGGCGAAAGCCTTGTGACGGCCATCGTGGCAACCCTCGCGGTGCAGCAGGTCTATCGTGGCCTGCGCATCCAGGTGAAAGGCCTCGATGCGGAAGACGAGTCGCGCGTGGGTACGGAGCTGATTGAAAAGGCGGGCCTTGACGCCAGCGAACCTGTCGAGTGCGACGTCGTCAAATCGGGCAATGCGTGGATCCTGACCGATGGGCGCGGCCGCAAGGCCGATCTGGACGACCGCTCCGAATGCTACCTTGTCGCGCAGCTCCTCTACCTCCAGGAACTGCAAAGCGGCCGCAAGTCGACGCTGCTCTTGCGGTAAAGCCGTCACCGCTCAAAGTACGGCTGGTTTTCCTCCCGCACAGTGTCCCCCCTCCCTGTGCGTCCCGCCCGCATCCGGCTTGCCGGCTGCGGGCGATTTTATGTCCCCTCCCAAGGTCTTCGGGGCGATTGGCACACGAAGACGATCTTGGCCATGCGGCGGCAGTCCTGCATTCGCGGAACCGTTTTGCCGGATGGGCAAGAACCCCCTTGACGACGCGTGCGCGGCGGGGATCTTCCACATTCGGCCATTCAATCGTTTGAAAATTGTTGACGTGAAGAAGTGTAACAGATTCAAACCATAACTTGACTTGCATCCACGGCGCATTGACCTTATTCCGCCGAGCCAACAGTCACGTCCAAGGCCCCATGAGTTCTCATGGAGGGAGCAGCACCTTTGAAGATGGAACTGCCGGTCAACCGCGCATTGAGTGCCCGCTACGATGCCCTGATCGCATCGGGCGAGATCACCGAGGATCCCGTCCAGCGGGAAGCCGTCAGACATCTCGATCTGCTCAACACCCGCCTCGCCGAGACCCGGCTTGCCTCAAAGAAAAGCTCGCTCGGCTGGCTCTTCGCCAAGAAGAAGAACCAGCTCTGGGCCTCCGTGAAGGGGCTCTACATGTGGGGCGGTGTCGGGCGCGGCAAGACGATGCTGATGGACCTCTTCTATGAAGTGACGGTCATTCAGCGTAAACGCCGCGTCCATTTTCACGAGTTCATGAACGACGTGCACGAGCGCATTCACGAGCATCGCCAGGCCCACAAGCGCGGTGAGGTCAAGGGCGACGATCCGATCCCGCCGGTCGCGCGCCAGATCGCGGTCGAGACCCGGCTGCTGCTCTTCGACGAGTTCTCGGTAACGGATATTGCCGATGCGATGATCCTTGGGCGGCTGTTCACGCAGCTGTTTGAAAAGGGCGTGATCGTGGTCGCCACGTCGAACGTCAATCCGTCAAATCTTTACAAGGACGGGCTCAACCGGCAGCTCTTCATCCCCTTCATCACCATGCTGAAGTCCCAGGTCGAAGTGCTGCATTTGGACTCGCCGACCGACTACAGGCTTGAAAAGCTCGCCGGCGCCCCGGTCTACGTGACCCCGCTCGGCGGGGACGCGGACGTGGAGATGGACCGGCTCTGGACCAAGCTGACCCATGGCATGAAGGCGCAGCCTGCGGAGCTGGAAAACAAGGGCCGGACGATAAGGATTCCGGAGACCGCTTCCGGTGTTGCCCGGTTCACCTTTGACGATCTGTGCATGCAGCCGCTGGGCGCAAGCGACTATCTGAGGATCGCGAATGCCTACAGCACCGTCTTTCTCGATCATGTCCCGGTCCTGTCCAAGGCGCGCAGGAACGAGGCCAAGCGCTTCATCAATCTCATCGACACGCTTTATGACAACGGCATCAAGCTGGTGGTCTCCGCAGAGGCGGAACCGCCGGATCTGTACGTCTCCGAGGACGGGACCGAGGCATTTGAATTCGACCGCACGAGTTCCCGGCTGATCGAGATGCGCTCGGAAGCCTATCTTGCGGGTGACAGACGGGAAATACACGTTTAAGTCTGCATTCCGTAATGGGGAATAATGCAGACGGGAAGAAATGAAAATTTTTGCCGCCTCACTCGCAATATTCTTTTGGCGAACTTGCGCGGGGACGGCAAAGGGGGTAGTGCCATCTGCAGTCATCAGCGGATGGCACATAGTTCCATCTTACGTAAAGGGAAACTTTCGATATGGCGCGGAACAAAATTGCCTTGATCGGCTCTGGTCAGATCGGTGGCACGCTCGCTCATCTGGCAGGTTTGAAGGAACTGGGAGATATCGTTCTCTTCGACATCGCGGAAGGGGTTCCGCAGGGCAAGGCGCTGGACCTGGCTGAATCGTCCCCGGTGGACGGGTTCGACGCCAAGCTGGCCGGTGCGAACAGCTACGAGGCGATCGCCGGCTCGGACGTGGTCATCGTGACCGCCGGTGTCCCGCGCAAGCCGGGCATGAGCCGCGACGATCTCCTTGAAATCAACCTGAAGGTCATGGAGCAGGTGGGCGCGGGCATCGCCAAGCATGCGCCCGATGCCTTTGTCATCTGCATCACCAACCCGCTCGACGCGATGGTCTGGGCGCTCCAGAAATTCTCCGGCTTGCCGAAGAACAAGGTTGTCGGTATGGCCGGTGTGCTCGACAGCTCCCGCTTCCGCTATTTCCTCGCCGACGAGTTCAACGTCTCGGTCGAGGACGTCACCGAGTTCGTTCTCGGAGGCCATGGCGACACGATGGTGCCGCTGACCCGCTATTCCACGATTGCCGGCATCCCGCTTCCCGACCTCGTCAAGATGGGCTGGTGCACCGCAGAGCGTCTTGAAGAGATCGTTCAGCGCACGCGCGACGGCGGCGCGGAAATCGTCGGCCTCCTGAAAACCGGCTCCGCTTTCTATGCCCCCGCATCCTCCGCGATCGCGATGGCGGAAAGCTATCTGAAGGACAAGAAGCGCGTGCTGCCTTGCGCGGCCGCTCTCGACGGCCAGTACGGCCTGAAGGACACCTATGTCGGTGTTCCGGTGGTCATAGGTGCCGATGGTGTCGAGCGCATCATCGAGATCGACCTTCAGGGCGAGGAAAAGACCAACTTCGAAAAGTCCGTCGGTTCGGTCGACGGTCTGGTCGAGGCCTGCAAGAAAATCCAGCCGGCGCTTGCCTAAGCGTCGACTGTCTCGGCTAAGCAGCGGCCGTTCCCTCCACGCTTGACGGAACGGTTCTCCGACAACGGGGGAAACAGATGAACATTCATGAATATCAGGCCAAGCAGGTGCTGAAGGGGTTCGGCGCTCCGGTGGCAGACGGCGTGGCGATCTTTTCCGCCGACGAGGCGGAAGCGGCAGCCAAGCAGCTTCCCGGCCCGCTCTGGGTCGTCAAGACCCAGATCCACGCCGGCGGCCGCGGCAAGGGCAAGTTCAAGGAACTTCCCGAGGACGCCAAGGGCGGTGTCCGTCTGGCCTTCTCCCTCGACGAAGTCAAGGCACATGCAAGCGAAATGCTCGGCAACACGCTGGTCACCAAGCAGACCGGTGCGGCGGGCAAGGTTGTCAACCGTCTCTACATCGAGGACGGTGCCGACATCGAGCGCGAGCTTTACCTCTCCATCCTGGTCGACCGCACCGTCGGGCGTCCTGCCTTTGTCGTGTCGACTGAAGGCGGCATGGACATTGAGGCCGTTGCTGAGGAAACCCCGGAAAAGATCATCACCCTGCCGATCGACCCGGACACGGGCGTTACGGAGGCCGACGCTGCAAAACTCTGCGATGCGCTGGCGCTGGACGCAGTGGCGCGCGAAGACGGCATGAAGCTCTTTCCGATCCTGCACAAGGCGTTCGTCGAGAAGGACATGAGCCTTCTGGAAGTGAACCC
>JBCDEN010000707.1:0-2505 GCA_039179715.1 Pseudomonadota bacterium | reverse complement strand
TGGATTATGATGGCCACGAGGGCGACGAGCGCCAGGATCACTGAGATGACCGCCACATTCGGCAGGATGTCCGGGCCGAAACTTGCAAGGCGCCGCCAGACCAGCACCGGTAACGTCGTGTAGCGTGCGGGAATGCCGATGAGTGCGTTGATGCCGAAATTGCCGAGTGCCGCGACGAACGCGAGTGCAAAGCCAGCAAGCAGGGAAGGGCCGAGGAGAGGCAGCGTGATCCGGTGCAAGAGCGTCCATGTCCCCGCGCCCGATATGCGCGCTGCGTCCGACAACTCGCGCGGAAACGATCTGAGCGCAGCCCGGACCAGAAGGAAGACCAGAGGGCTGTGCTGGAGCGAGAGCAGGAGCACGAGGCCTTCGCGCGAATAAAGCGGGTGCGTGGACCCGAGTTCCGGAGCGATGCCAAGCCAGCGCAAGACCGGGCTTGCCGGTCCCAGCGCCTGGATCCATGCAATCGCCGTCACGTGCGGTGGGATCATCATCGGCAGCAGCAGAAGGAAAACAAGCAGGCCCTTGGCCCGGATATCGGTCAGGCCGACGAGAAGCGCCAGCAGGGTGCCGAGCATGGTTGCCGCGAGCGCCGAGAGGAAACTGCTTTCGATGGAATTCCAGAGCGCGCGCTGCACGGAGCGGTTCTGGATCGTGTCGAACAAGGGTGTGAGGTCCAGCCCTGTTTCACCGGCAAGGCCGGTCCTGAAAAGCAGTAGAAGCGGCAACCCGCAGATCGCCGTAGCACCCGCGACGAGGGCAATCAGGGTTGCTTTTTCAGAGCGCGAAGACGTTTGCAAAGAGAACCGGAAGGATTACGTTAAACCTGAAAGGACGTTAGCGCGGCGATGGCCGCGCTAACGATCGAGCTTTTGAGCGTGCGGAGATCAGCCGCCGAAGATTTCTGTGAACTTGATCTTGTTGGCCTGGTCCTGTGCCAGCGCTGCGGCCGGATCGAAGTCCATAAGCTTGATTTCTTCGCGGGCCGGAAAACCTTCCGGGGCTGCGACCGCCGGATGCGCCGGCAGGTAGCCCTGCGAAGACGCGAGCTTCTGGCCGTCTTCGGAAATCAGGAAGTCGACAAACGCCTTTGCGGCATCCGGGTTCTGCGCCGAAGACAGGATTGCCACCGGTTCGGTGACCGCGGACACGCCTTCTTCCGGGAAGACGAATTCGACCGGAGCGCCTTTGAGTTTTTCGCGGATCGGCAGGAAGTCGACAACAAAGCCATAGAGCTTCTCACCACCCGCAATTGCCTTGTAGGTGCCGCCGTTGCCACCCTTCGGATTGGCTCCCTGATCGGCAAGGCCCTCATAATAGGCCCAGCCGAGATCCGGGTTTGAGGTCAGCGCCGCCATGTGGATCGTAGCTGCGCCGGAGGTGAGTGGGGACGGCATGGCCAGCTTGTCCTTGGCCTCTTCCTTCAACAGATCCTTGTAGGATGTTGGCTTCATCGGCGCGTTGGTGTTGTAGACAATGCCGCTGGTGATCAGCTTGGTGGAGAAATAGGTCTTGTCGTCATCCATGATGGCGGGATCGTAGGCGGAGACGTCGGCGCTTTCGTGCGCCATCAGGCGGTCTTCCTTCTTGAGGCCTTCCATGGTGACCATGTCGGCGATCAGAAGCACGTCCGGCTTTGGTGCGCCAGCCTCGAATTCCGCGCGCAACTTCGCCATCATCTTGGTGGTGCCGTCGCGAACCCACTCCACCTCGACGTCCGGGTGCCTTGCGGTGAACGCGTCGACGGTCGCCTGCGCATCGGCATTCGGTTGCGACGTGTAGAGCACCAGTTTTCCCGAAACATCGTCCGCGGCTGCAGACACAGAGGCCATGGCCAGAAGGCCGGCTGCGAACACTAATTTCTTCATTTGACTAATCCCTTGAGCAAAGCCGCTGGAGGATGCGGGTACTCAGATGGTTAGCAGGCTTGTGTGACAGTATTTTTCGAGCGGATATGAGAATCGAAGAATTGCGTTTTTCTGAGTTTTTGCTTCAGGTTTTCGTGAGTGGGCACGAGATTAGGGGTTTACGGACCTCGATCGTGCGTTGCAGCCATTGCCCGGAGAGAGCGGGTCGGCTATCACCTCGTAACGACAATTTAAATCGATCTGAGAAAGGCTTCCTTGATGAGTTCAAACGGCGCTGTTGCGGAAATCGGCCTGATTGGCCTGGGCACGATGGGCGGCAACCTTGCTCTCAACATTGCCGAAAACGGGTTCCAGATCGCGGTCTTCAACAGGACCACGGAAAAGACGGATCAGTTCATGGCGAAGGCCGGGGATCTGGCCGGGAAACTCGTTCCGACGAAAACGCTTCAGGAGTTCGTCGCCGCGATCAAGCCGCCGCGCGCCGTCATCCTGATGGTGCCGGCAGGCGAAGCCGTGGATGCGCAGATCGAGGCACTTCGCCCGCTGCTGGATGCGCAGGACCTCATCATCGATGCGGGCAATGCCAACTACCACGATACCAACCGCCGCGCTGCCGCATCCTCCGAGCATGGGCCCC
>JBCDEN010000676.1:0-2649 GCA_039179715.1 Pseudomonadota bacterium | reverse complement strand
GTCGAGCTCGGCGCGTTCGGCAACCGCCGGCCCGCGCAATTGTCCGGCGGCCAGCAGCAGCGCGTTGCCGTTGCCCGGGCCCTCGTGTTCGATCCCGAACTTGTCCTGATGGACGAACCGCTCGGCGCGCTCGACAAGCAACTGCGCGAGCAGATGCAGTATGAAATCAAGCACATTCACGAAAATCTCGGCGTGACGGTCGTCTATGTGACCCACGACCAGACCGAGGCGCTGACCATGTCCGACCGGGTCGCGGTGTTCAATGACGGCGTCATTCAGCAGCTTTCGACACCCGATGACCTTTACGAAGATCCTCAGAATTCCTTCGTGGCGCAGTTCATCGGCGAGAACAACAAGCTGAGCGGCAAGGTTGTCGGGATAGAGGGCGAGGAATGTCTCGTCGAACTTGACGACGGAACACAGCTGAAAGCCGACAGGGTCAACGTCGGCGCGGTGGGCGACCGGACCACATTGTCGCTGCGTCCGGAGCGCGTTGAGTTCGACACCAATGACTCCATGGACAATCTCGTCGATGGACGGATCGAGGAACTGATCTATTTGGGAGACCACATCCGTGTTCGCATGAACGTGGCTGGCAATGACGAGTTCATCGTCAAGGTTCGCAACCGGGGAGAGCGGCGCAAGCTGCATGTCGGTGAAACCGTCCAGGTTGGATGGGCACTCAACGACTGCAAGGCGCTCGACGCGGTTGCCTAAATTCGCGTGGCGGATGCTGCAGTCCGCCCGCGACAACGACGGAAAAATCCGTTCAATCCTAAAAGAGGGAGCTACCACAAATGAAGCTCAAGACTTTAATTCTGGCGGGAACTGCTCTGGCGTTTGCCGGCAGCTCGGCGCTCGCCACCGACCTTACGCTCGTCTCCTGGGGCGGTGCTTACCAGGCGTCTCAGAAGAACGCCTATACGGATCCCTACACGGCGGAAAACCCCGGTATCACTGTGATCTGGGACGAATCCTCTGCTGAGGCTGTCGCCAAGCTGCGCGCCATGAACGAAGCCGGCAATGTGACCTGGGATCTCGTGGATGTGGTTGCCTCTGACGCCATCCGCCTCTGCGACGAAGGCCTGGCGATGGAAATCGACCCGGACGTCGACCTTGCAGCCGCGCCTGACGGAACGCCTGCATCCGACGATTTCGGCGATCTCCTGGTTTCCGAGTGCTTTATCCCGCAGATCGTTTATTCCACGACCTTCGGCTTCCGGTCGGACATCGACGAGTGGGGCGGCAAGGAGCCGACCGAAATCTGCGACGTGTTCGATCTGGAAACGTTCCCGGGCAAGCGGTCCCTGGAAAAGCGTCCGATCAACAACATGGAATGGGCTCTGCTGTGTGACGGCGTGCCGAAGGAAGAAGTCTACAACGTGCTGGAGACCGAAGAAGGTCAGAACCGCGCGTTCGCGAAGCTCGACTCCATCAAGGACAACGTTGTCTGGTGGTCTGCAGGTGCCGAAACCCCGCAGCTTCTTGCCGACAAGGAAGTTGTGATCGGCTCCACCTATAACGGCCGCCTGTTCGCCCTGATCGAAGAGCAGAAGCAGCCGGTCAAGATGCTGTGGGACGCACAGGTGTTCGACCTTGACGGCTGGATCATTCCGACCGGTCTGCCGGAAGATCGCCTTGCCGAGGTGAAGAAACTCGTCAAATACGCGACAGACACGCAGCGTCTGGCCGATCAGGCGAAGTACATTTCCTACGGCCCGGCACGCAAGTCCTCTGCACCGCTCGTCGGTCAGCATGCATCGCTCGGTATCGACATGGCACCGCACATGCCGACTGATCCGAACAACGCGAAGAACACCTTCCTCTATAACTACGAGTGGTGGGCGGATTATCGCGACGACATCGACGCCAAGTTCCAGGCTTGGCTCGCTCAGTAAGCCGTTAGGCTCCGGCCCGGGCGGAACCTTCCGCCCGGGCTGTTTTTTCTGATACCCGGAAGACAGTTTCATGAGCGATACCACCGACGGTCAGGTTCTGACGACGCAGGACGGAAAGCCGCTGAAAGCCGCGCTCAGGCGCGCCCTGCGCCGCGAAAAGCTGCGTGCCTTCCTGCTGATCGCACCCTTGCTGCTTTTCGTGCTGATCACTTTCGTCGCCCCGATTGTCGATATGCTGTTTCGCTCTGTTGAGAACGGTATCGTTGAAAACACGCTTCCCAGGACGGTAATCGAACTTCGTGCATGGGACCCGGCCTCCGGGGAAGCGCCGGACGAAATCGTCTTCGCCGCGCTCTATGACGACATGGCCGTCGCTGTCGACCAGAAAACACACACCCGGCTGGGCTCGCGTCTGAACTATGAGCAGAGCGGGATTTCCAGCCTGTTCCGCAAGACCGGACGCCGCATCAAGCGCATGGATGAAGGCGGACCCTTCAAGGACCAGTTCATCGCTGCGGACAAGAAGTGGGGCGATGTTGCCACATGGCAGGTTCTGCAACAGTTTTCGCCGCGCTACACCGACGGGTACTTCCTGAACGCCTTTGACGCAAAGCGCGGTCCGGAAGGCATCGAAATGAAGCCGGAAGACCAGCAGATCTACATGTTCCTGTTCGGACGGACGCTGTTTCTGTCGATCGTGATCACCCTCTCGTGCCTGCTTCTGGGATATCCGATCGCCTTCCTGCTCGCG
>JBCDEN010000665.1:0-2759 GCA_039179715.1 Pseudomonadota bacterium | reverse complement strand
GCTCGTCCCGATTTACCTCGGTATCTGCGCGGTCCAGAACAGTCGGGGACATGATGCTGCCGGCGCCTTGATGGGCGCTGATGTGCGCATGGCCCTCCTTGTATCGGCAGTGCATACGCTCGCCATGGCGACCGCGGGCGGACTGATAGCTTTCGGTGTCTATTCCTGGCTTGGGCTGAAGTTCCTGCAGAATGCCTGGTTTAATCTGGACAGGGTCTGGGCCGTCAGCCTCATCCTCGTCGGCATCTTTGCGCTCGCGTTCCCGCATGCCTGAACAAGCCGTGCGCCGAAAAAGCGCGACAGACGAATAGAACCGGGTGCAGGGGCCTTGTGCCTAGTTGAGAAGATCGTCTTCAAACGGAAACAGGGAGAGAAGTTCGATCCCGGTCTTGGTGACGAGCACCTGTTGTTCCAGTTTGACGCCTTCCTTGCCGCCGTCCGCGCCGATGAAACTTTCCACGCAGAGCGTCATTCCAGGCTCAAGCACACCGTCATAGCCGGCATCCGGGAAATCGCCGTGATGGTAGAGATAGGGATATTCTCCCGTCATGCCGACGCCATGCGCGGACAGGTAATAGCGGTTCTTGTAGAACTTGTCGGGAATGTCCCAGGCCTTGTCGGCGTAGTCCCGGAAGGTCATGCCGGGGTGGAGAATATCCATGTTGTGGTGCACCTGTTCGAAGGCGACTTTGTAGAGTTCCTTCTGTGTTGCGTTTGGCTTGTCCGGTCCGGCGTGAAACGTGCGCGAAAAATCTGCGTAATATCCGTGGCACCCGACCACGTCCGTATCGAGCGCGATCAGGTTGTTGGCGTTGATCACGCCGGTCGATGCTTCCTGAAACCACGGGTTCGTGCGCGCGCCTGCGTTCAGGAGCCGCGTTTCGACATAGTCTCCGTTCTGCGCGATGATCGACTTGTGCAGCACGGACCAGAGTTCCACTTCCGTAAGCCCGGGGCGGATCGCGTCCCGCAGATCGGCAACACCTTTTTCCGTCGCACGCAACGAGGCGATCACGCACTTCATTTCTTCCGGCGATTTGATCGCACGCGCCATTTCGACGGGTTGCTGAGCGTCGACCACGGTCAGACCGGCCTCGTGAAGCGCGAATTTCGAGCCCGCATTCAGCCGTTCAACGCCGACGCGTGCTTTCCGCTCGCCGGTCAGCTCCCGGATCAGGGCGGCTATTTCATCGCCCCATGCCCGTTCGCGTTCGGCTATGTGCGGACCGGCGGCGACGAAGCTTGCGGTTTTGGCCTGCCGCACTTCGTCGACGGTTTCAAAGCCATCGGCGAGATGCTCGCATCCGGTAAACTCGAACAGGATCGACCGGTCCTGCGTCATCAGCAAATAGCGCGACGGTGCGTTGCGCATGGAGAAGACCTGCATGTTCCGGGTACCGGTCGCGTAGCGGATATTGACCGGATCGGACAGGATCACGGCATCGACACCGTAGACAAGCATCTGCGCACGGACGCGTGCCTGCCGGTAGGAACGAACCGCCACAAGGTCGATGCCGTCATCTGACGGACTGCGGTCCAGCTGTGCCAGGCCGTGAAGGTCGCTTCGCTCTGCATGCCAGTCCAGTTCGGCCACGGCTACATCTCCCTCTTCCTCTTCCTACGAAAAGGAATATCACCGCAGCTCACAATCCATAAAACTATGGAAATTCTCAGCATTATGGATAACTCTGGGGAATGCAAAGCTATCGCAAATCACTGCCGCCGCTGGATACGATCGTCTTTTTCGAAGCCGCCATGCGGCATCTCAGTTTCACTGAGGCCGCCGACGAGCTTTACGTCACGCAGGCAGCGGTCAGCAAACGGATCAAGCAACTGGAGCTGTGGCTCGGCGTCGACCTTTTCGAGCGGAGCGGCCGAAAGCTCGTTCCGACGGAGGCCGGAGAATACCTTGCCGAAAAGACCGGCATGACGCTGGATTACCTCGACTATGCGTTCCGGACGATCAAGGTACCCGCGCAGCCGGTGGTCCAGATTGCATCCGTCACGGCGCTGGCGACGTTCTGGCTGCAGGCAAGGCTGCGCGACTTTGCCTTGTCTGACGAAGCCTGTCCGTTCAACCTGAAGACAGCGGACGAGCTGGGCGATCTGCTCAGGCCGGAAAACGATCTCGTCATCCTGCATGGTGAAAACCGGTTGCCAGGCTGGAGCCTGGAATTGCTGTTCGAGGAGGAGATCGTTCCGGTCGGAACACCTGACATCGTTGACCTCGCGGGGGCTGCGGAGAAAGGGCAAGAACCGCCGCTGTTGAATTTTGCGCGCATGGCACCGAACTGGACGGACTGGTCCGTGTGGATACAAAGAACGGGTTGGACGGAATTCGACAGAAACGAACGCATCGACTGCGCCAGCTACAATCAGACAATTGGCAGGGCGCTGAGAGGAGAGGGCCTGGCCCTGGGGGCCTTGCCGCTCCTGACAGACGAGATTTCTTCGGGGGCGTTGGTGCCGATGCACGATCGCAAGCTGACCACCGGCAAGGGCTACTTCATCGCCTGGCCGCAAACACGTCCGCTCAGCGAGGATGCCGAAAGGCTGAAAACGGTTCTTTCCCGCAGCTCGTGACAAGCCCGAAGGGTATCGATCCGGTTCCGGCCTCGAACATGGAGGCTCAGGAATCGGAAGACCGGATGCCGTAGCCTTTCAAGATAGAGCCCTGTGTGCCGTCGTTCACCATGGAATCGAACGCCCCTTGCAACGCGTCGATCACGTCGCCCGAGGTCTGGTGATGGAGCGCGAGG
>JBCDEN010000726.1:0-2361 GCA_039179715.1 Pseudomonadota bacterium | reverse complement strand
CCTCAATTCGGTGCCAACCGAGGTGATCGAAGCGGGGCGAATGGCCGGTTGTCGCAACCGGCAGATGATGTGGAAGGTTCTTGTTCCCTCCGCGGTGCCGACGCTGATGGTTGGTGTCAACCAGGTGATCATGTTGACGCTCAACATGGTGATCATCGCCTCCATGATCGGCGCCGGCGGCCTTGGATTCGACGTCCTTTCGAGCCTGCGCCGGCTTGATATCGGCGGAGGTATCGAGGCGGGTCTCGGCATTGTCGTCATGGCGATTGCGCTCGACCGGGCAAGCCAGGCCTTTGCCGAACGCAGCGCGCGCCGTCCCCTGGAAGGCAATCTTCTGCAGCGCCATCCGTGGTCCGGAACCGTGTTTCTGGTGATCGCGTCCACACTGATCCTTGGCCGTTTCGTCCCGGCGGTCCAAACCTACCCGGACGCGCTGACAATCACGACAGGCCCGTTCTGGTCGAACACGATGGAGTGGATCAACGTCAATTTCTTTGACACGTTCGAGGCGATCAAGACCGTCATCCTGCAGTGGCTGCTTCTGCCGGTGAAGAAGTTTTTCGCCGGCATTCCCTGGGCCTGGGGGATCATCGCGACAGCCCTGATCGCCTGGCGCGTCGGCGGCTGGAAAATCGGCCTGCTCGCAGGTCTCCTGATGTCTTTCATTGCGGCCTCGGGTCTGTGGCCCAAGGCCATGGTGACGATTTACCTGTGCGGCGTCTCGGTTCTGATCGCGACGATCATCGGCATTCCGCTCGGGATCTGGGCGGCGGAAAGCCCGCGGGCCGGACGTGTCATTCTCGGCGTGATGGACACGCTGCAGACGCTGCCGAGCTTTGTCTATCTGATCCCGGTTGTCATGCTGTTCCGTGTCGGTGACTTCAGCGCCATGATTGCCGTGATCCTTTATGCCCTCGCCCCGGCTGTCCGCTATGCGGCACATGGGCTCAAGGAGGTTCCGCCGCCGCTGATCGAAGCCGGGCTGATGTCCGGCTGCACGAAGCGGCAATTGCTGTGGCGGATTAAGCTGCCGCTGGCGACACCGCATCTCTTCCTGGGTCTTAATCAGACAATCATGCTCGCCCTGTCCATGCTGGTGATCACCGCGCTCGTGGGCACGAGGGATCTGGGCCAGGAAGTCTATATCGCGCTGACAAAGGCCAATGCGGGACAGGGAATCGTCGCCGGTCTTTCCGTTGCCTTCATCGCCATCATTACCGACAGGATCATCAACGCGCTTGCAGCAGGCCAGCGTGAAAGGTTGGGGGTTTAACGCATGTCTGAAACGTCCATTGCCCGCGCTGCCGCGCTTGCCTGTTTTTCCGATCCCCAGGACATAACCCCGTTCGGAGGTGGCATTACCAACGTCAATCTCTTCGTGCGCGACGGCGGCCGCCGTTTTGTCGTGCGGCTTGGAGATGACATTCCCGAGCATGGCGTCATGCGCTGGAACGAACTTGCGCTCAGCCGGGCCGCCGAGATGGCCGGCATTTCTCCGGCAGTCGTGCATCAGGAACCCGGCGTTCTAGTGCTCGATTTCGTCGAAGCCAAGACCTTCGAGGAAGCCGATGTCCGGAATCCGGCAAATCTTGCAAGGATCATCGATCTGGTGGCCAGGGCGCACCGGGAGCTGGGCATCCATCTCACCGGACCGGTTCTCGCCTTCTGGCCGTTTCAGGTGAACCGGACCTATGCCACGCGCCTGAAAGCGGACGGGTCTGCCCATTCCGGTCTGCTTCCCGGACTGATGGACACACTGTCGGATCTGGAAGAGACCGTCGGACCGGTCGATCTGGTCATCGGGCACAACGATCTTCTCGCCGCCAACCTTCTGGATGACGGTCAACGCCTTTGGCTGATCGACTGGGAATATGGCGGCTTCAACTCTCCGCTTTTCGATCTTGCCGGTCTGGCTTCGAACAACGGCCTGAGCCAGGCGCAGGAATGCGCGATGCTCGAACGGTATTTCGATGCACCGGCAGAAACACATTGGCGCGCGTACATGGCGATGAAATGCACATCCCTGATGCGCGAAACGCTGTGGTCGATGACCTCCGAAATCCATTCGGATCTGGATTTCGACTATGCCGCATACACAAGCGAGAACATGGATCGGCTGAATGCCGCCCTATCCGAATTCCGTGAATTGTGAGAGCCCTCATGACACTCCCCACCTCTTCAAAGATCATCATCATCGGCGGCGGTATCGTCGGCTGCTCGACGGCCTATCACCTGGCGCAGATGGGTCAGGAAGTTCTGCTCCTGGAAAAGGCCGCCCTCACCTCCGGGTCCACCTGGCATGCCGCGGGCCTGGTCGGCCAACTCCGGTCCAACGCCAACATCACCCAGCTTCTGGGCTAT
>JBCDEN010000651.1:0-2822 GCA_039179715.1 Pseudomonadota bacterium | reverse complement strand
GGCTGCACAAGCGCAGAGCCGAAGGCGCTGCCCGGCTTTGGGTCCAGCGCGCGGATCTCGGCGATCATTTCGATCAGATCCTCGTCGTCGACGCCGCAGATCTTCCGCAAGGTCTGGAGATCCCGTTTCGCAAGCAGTTCGATGTTCTCGATGAGCGTTTCCATCGCAGGGTCGAACCGGTTCTTGTCGATCAGCTGAAGCGTCAGGCATTCGGCCAGATTGCGCGCGAAGACACCGGCAGGTTCGAAGGTCTGCAGAACACCCAGAACCGTCTCGACACGGCCGAGATCAACGCCCAGCTGTTCCGCCGTGTCCTCCAGGTCCAGATAAAGGTAGCCGTTCTCGTCCAAAGAGTTGATCAGATGGCCCGCGATTAGCTTGTCCGCCTCGTCGCTGAGCGCCAGGTTCATCTGTTCTTCAAGCGATGTGCCAAGAGAGGCTTCCTCGGCGACAAAGGCTTCAAGATTGTAGTCCTCGGAGGCTGCGCCGCTGGACGCATTCTTGTAGCTGTCGCCGGTTTTCAGCTGCACCGGATCGGGAGATGCCGGAACGCCCGGTTCATCGGGAAAGACATTTCCAAGATCCGTGTCCATGCGCGAGGCAATGGCTTCCGACCCGGTTTCAAGGTCGTTCTGCATCCAGTCACCGGCATTCGGCTCTTCGGCACCTTCAGCAGAGCCGTTAACGGTATCCGGGGTCTGGTCGGCGGCAGCTTGCGTATCGGGAGCGCCGCCCTCGCCGGCCTCACCCTCGCCCTTTTCAAGCAGCGGGTTGCGCTCAAGTTCCGCTTCAACATAGGAAACCAGATCAAGGTTGGACATTTGCAGGAGCTTGATCGCCTGCATCAGTTGCGGCGTCATCACCAGCGATTGGCTTTGCCGCATCTCCAACTTTGTTGAAATGGCCATCGAGTTCCCAGGCGCGTCTAACTTCTTGTGGTCTGTTTTTTGCTTCTTCGTTCCAGACCTGCACTATACCCTAGCTCGACACTCGTCATCAAAGCGTAAATTGTTCCCCCAGATAAAGTCTGCGTACATCAGGATTCGTCACGATTTCCTGAGGCAGACCTTCCGTCAGAACCTCTCCCGAAGCGATGATATACGCCCTGTCGATCAGCCCGAGCGTTTCACGGACATTATGGTCCGTGATCAGGACACCGATGCCACGCTGCGTCAGGTGCCGCACAAGTTGCTGGATATCGCCCACTGCAATCGGGTCGATGCCGGCAAACGGCTCGTCGAGCAGCATGAAGGACGGACGGCTGGCGAGAGCACGCGCGATCTCCACGCGCCTGCGTTCCCCGCCCGACAGGGCAATGCTCGGCGATTTCCGCAAATGCGTGAGACCGAACTCCGCCAGCAGTGAATCGAGCTCCTCGCGCCGTTTCTGCCGGTTCGGTTCGATCACCTCCAGCACCGCGCGAATGTTCTCCTCCACGGTCAGCCCCCTGAAAATGGAGGCCTCCTGAGGCAGGTAGCCGATGCCGAGGCGCGCCCGGCGATACATCGGCATCTTGGTGATGTTGAAGCCTTCAAGAAGGATCTGCCCCTGATCCGGACGGATCAGGCCGGTGATCATGTAGAAGGTGGTGGTCTTGCCGGCCCCGTTCGGTCCAAGCAGACCGACGGACTCGCCCGGCTTGACGGTGAGACTCACATATTTCACGACCTGACGGCGGCCATAGGTCTTGCCGATGCCTTCGACCACAAGCGCCTGCGACAGGTCGTCTTCAGGCAAATTCTGGTCAGGCATGGCTCCGTGCAAACCGTTGTAATCCGAAGATGAAATCTTCACTTAAGACTATCCAATCAATCCCAGCAGCATTGTCGTATCCTTGGCCGGCGCGTCTCGCCTATACGGCACCTTGCGTATCAGTTCTCTTCCACACTGTTCGGCATGATCCGTACCTTGACGCGCCCGCCGTCCGATGTGCTCGCCTTGGCGGCGGTCAAGTTGGCCTGTCCGGTCTTCAGATTGACCGTCAGCTTGTTGCCGACAACGACGTTGGGGCCCTGGCTGAGCACGACTTCGCGCCCGGTCATCACCATGATTTCCTTGTTCATGTCGAAGCTTGCCGCATCGCCTTTTGCGGTCTGATCCTTCGATGTGACAAAAACGCCACCTTCCGCTTCCAGGCGTGAAATGCGCTGTTGCGCGGCACCTTCTGCGGCCGATGCTCCCGAACCGGCATAAAAGACCTTGAGCCTTTCCGTTTTCAGGCTTGTTTCACCCTGGATGACGACGACGTCGCCCACGAAGGTTGCCGTGTTGTTGTTGTCTTCCACGAGAAGTTCGCTGGCCTCGATCTCGATCGGTTCGCCGTCATTCGATCCAAACCCGGCGAAGGAATCGGAGAAGGTCTGCGCATGCGCAACCGATGCAAGAAAACTTGCGGCAAGCGCCAGCGAAAGGCGTTTCAAAACTGTCATCTGCTATTGTCCTTCCGAAGCCGGCTTGATCGTCATCTTGATGCCGTCCGAAAACCGGACGAGGCCATTTTCCTTATCATAGGAGAGATTTCCGGACTGAACATCTCCCTGGTCGGAGCGAATTAATACGGGCTCCGACGTTTTCATGGCGCCGGTCTTCAAATTGACGTCCACCACCGAAAGGTCGACCGTATAGCCTTCGCTCCACTCGATCTGAATGCCCTCGTAAAGGCGCAACGTCTCCGCGGCATTATCATAGGTGCCCTTGAGGGCGATAATTTCGGCGCTTTCGTCCTTGCTGAGCACAATATCGGCCCGGATGGTTTCCAGATCTATGATCCGGGGATCGCTCAGCCTCTGGATCGCGCGCCGCGCGGTGACCTTGTAGGACCG
>JBCDEN010000310.1:0-5612 GCA_039179715.1 Pseudomonadota bacterium | reverse complement strand
TCGAGCGCGCCGAGGCTGCCGGGCATGCGTTCTGGCTCGCCGAACTCTACCGGCGCCGGGCAAGGCTGCGCGGTGCGTCCGACTTCAGGGAACAGCAGATAGGACTTGATCTGGCAAGGTCGGAAGAAATCGCCAGCCAGCAGAATGCAAACGTACTCTTATTGAGAACCTTGACGGACCGGGCGGTGCTGCTTCCCGATCACGGCAAGGGGCCGGCACTCGGCGACCGGCTCGGCGATCTGCTTGCGGACCTGGAAAGCGGTCTGGAGCGGGAACGGGCACTCCGCCTGCTCGCGGGCTTGCTGAAGTGACCATCCCCCCTGGCGTGCCTTCCCGGAGCTCATCCCCGGATCACGCCGAAAATCCCGGACGTCTTTACCGCGCCGACACCTACCTGGAGCGTCTCAAGGGGCATCTCGGATCTTTCGGCATCACGCGGCTGGCCGACATTACCGGCCTCGACCGGATCGGCATTCCCGTTGTGCAGGCGGTGCGGCCCCAGGCGAGATCGAATGCCGTCAATCAGGGCAAGGGCCTGACGATGGCGGAAGCCGCCGTCTCCGCAATCGTGGAAGCGCTCGAAACGGCAGCCGCCGAAACCGTTGCACCCGATACCGGGGATCAGGTCCCGCCCGAGCTCGTCTACGGTTCTGACGCCGCAGACATGCTCGCACACCACCTTTTGCAAGATGCCCCGCAGGAATGGACAGAAACGCCCCTGCCCTTCCTGACCGGAACCGACCTTGTCACGGGCGACCCCGTACAGGTACCCGTTGCCCTCGTCAGCACCGACTTCACGCCCGGCTCGCAGCATGCGCACCCGCCTTTCATCAGAACCACCACCGGGCTCGGGGGCGGCGCAACGCGGCAGGAAGCGCTCGTGCAGGCTCTCTTCGAGACGCTTGAACGGCTGGGCACCGCCAGGGCCATGGACATTCACGGCTTCTTTGAAAAGCACCGGCTGGCCGTCGAGACGCTGGCGGACGAGGCGTTGGACAGCCTTGCCGCACGATTGCAAGGCGCCGGCCTGCTTTGTGCGATTTATGAATGTCCGCGCGCCGGCGGCTTGCCTGTGATCTGGGCAAGATTGCTGGATGAACGAAATTCCTCGACCTCACTGCCGTTTCACGCCGACGGATTTGCCTGCCGCGCGACCTGTGCCGAGGCCGCGATCGCCGCACTTCTGGAGGCCGTCCAGACAAGAGCATCTGTCATCGCGGGGGCACGGGAAGACATCACACGGCAGTTTTATCCGAAGCGGATCGACCAGCAACTCATCGATTTCGAACGAGCGCAAATGCGCAAGCTGTCCGGCAATGCCGCCCCGGAATTTGAAACGCCGCTGCAGGCAAGCCCGGAGTTTCTGGCAACGGCGCTTCAGACAGAAGCTTTGCGGCCGATTGCCGTCCCCCTGTTTGCGGACGCGGCGATCCCGCTTCACATCGTCCGGGTTATCACGCTCGCGCACACGGGGGCGGATGCATGAAGCGCTCACCGTCTCCAGTGATCGTCTTCGCCGGCCCGAGCGTCGACGCAGCGGACTTCCCCGAAGGCCTGGACGCGCATCTTTCCGGCCCCGCGTCGCAAGGCGATATCGTAGCGGCAGTACGGCAGCACGGACCCTGCATCATTGCCCTCATCGACGGCCTGTTTCAGGGCGTTCCCGCTGTCCGGCACAAGGAAATTCTGTGGGCCATGTCTGAGGGCGCGATCGTTTTCGGCGCTGCGAGCATGGGAGCCTTGAGGGCCGCAGAGCTCTGCAGCTACGGCATGCATGGCCGCGGATTGATCTTTCGGTGGCTACGCCGCTTTCCGCTGCTTCCGGACGACGCGGTCGCCGTTCTTCACGCGCCGCCGGAACTGGGTGCAGGTCCGCTCACCGAGGCGCTTGTCGATCTCAGGCAGGCGATCAAGCGCGCCAGACGAAACGGTTTCATCTCCGCCGGGATCGCGCGAGAACTGCTTCAAAAGGCTCAGGATCTTCATTACACCGAGCGCACATTCGCGAACGTCACCGGGGATATCCCGCAGCAGGAACGTGCCGATATCGTCGACTGCATCCGGCGCGGGGACTGGTCGCAAAAGAGGCAGGACGCGCTGAACCTGCTCCGCGAGTTGCGCACACGCCAGCAGCACAGCGATTGGCCGGAACCGCCACCGGCTGCCGGATTTGTCCATACGGACGCTTTTCTCCACGATCTGGCGGAAAGCGGCTTCCCGATACACCTGCTTGACGTTCATTGACAGCTTCTAAAAATTACCTAGAGTAAAAAGACTGCGCTGGCGACAAATCGAAAATAGTCCTGTCGTTCCAAGGAAATAAAAGAAACACCGTACGCAATTCGTACCTGACTTCACCGCTCCAACCGGATGGATTCACAACCGTCACACCGAGGCCGATTTGAGTATCTATGTGGACCAGCAGTCAGTCTCGCCCAAGACGGGAAGTCTGGGCACACGTTTTCTTATCTATCCTCAGGTGCCTCATGTCGCCGGCTACGAGAAACCGGAGACAGTCTGGATCAGCACACCTCCCGGTGAGATAAAGGCGGGTCCGGCCGACCGGCGCATGTATGTTGTCGATCCGCTGTTCGAAAAACCCGTATACGAATACCCCTATCAGCCACCCTTTGTCGGCGACAGCTTCCCACCGGCGGAGGCAGGTCCGGATGGCCATTTCGATCACCTGGATCCGCAGAGCCGGGAGTTTGTCTGTGCACATGCCTTTGCCACGCTCAGGCGCGTGCTCGATATCTGGGAAAGCTATCTCGGTCACGAGATCATCTGGCATTTCGCCCAGACCTACGAGCGCCTGGAGATTATTCCCCAGGTCAACTGGCACAACGCCCAATCCGGATACGGCTACATCGAGTTGGGTATCGAGCGCGGCGACCGTGAAAGCGCCTACCCCTACGCGCTCAACTTCGATGTGATTGCCCACGAATTCGGGCACGCCCTGATTTTCGCCGAAATGGGGACACCGACAAGCGCGGCAGGCAGGCAGTATTTCGGCTATCACGAAAGCGTCTCCGACCTGATCGCCCTGATCTCGCTGCTGCATTTCGACAGTGTTCTGGATCGCTTGCTCAGATCCACGAGCGGCAACCTTTTGACGATGAACGAACTCAACCGGATCGCGGAGCTTGCCGGAGACAAGCAGATCCGCACGGCCAGCAACGACCGCAAGATGAGCACGGTCAGCGACGCGGTTCACGACCTTTCAAAACCGTTTACCGGTGCGATCTTCGATACGCTTGTCGAGCTTTATCACCGCGACGCGGTCGATCGGGGGCTTGTCGACCTTCCCAAGGAAGTCAGTCACGACCGGCTGTTTGAACTTGATCACCACGAGATTGAGCTGATCGGCACCCGCTTCGCCGAAGCCCATGCTGCCCGGTCCTTTCTTTTGAAATCGACGCTGGAAAACGCACGCGACCTTTTGGGCTCTGCAATCGCAAGGTCCTGGAGCACGCTGGATCCGAACACGCTGAATTATGCGGTCGCAGGCGCGGCGATCGCGGATCAATTCGACGAAATGGGCGCACCGGACGCCGGCGACATCCTGATGGAAAACCTGGAATGGCGGGAAATCGTCATTCGCACCTGAACAACTTGAAGGGGGAATGAAAGATGAGTGACGAGAATTCCAACGGGCAATTCCCGACGATCCAGCCGGATCCCTATTACGATCCTGCCGAGATCATACTGGTCGGCATGAACATTTCCTGGATCAAGAACGAGATCGCCGCGGACGTGAAGATAGATACGGGCGGGGAACAGGCGAGCCGCATCTCGATCCAGCTCCTGTCAGCCCCCGGCCGTCAGATCGCGCTTGTCAGAGCCTATATTTACGAAGGCAGGCAGTATGACCTGCCCAAGCCGAAAATCATGGTTGTCTCCGGAGAGGGCGAGGATCTTCCCGGCAATTATGTGCCCAAGGACCGGCCTCTCAAGTTCTGGCGGATGAACAAGCTGACCCGCACGGCTGAAATCTCGATTGAGGACGGCTTGCTTGAAACACTCATCCTTGAGGCCAACCTGCCTGGCCGGCGCTCGCCGAATTCCTATGCCGCCAACATGCAGATGGCACACAGGTCCGGCCGCCTTAATTCCTGACCAGCCATATTGAATGACCGGCTGGTTCACAGAAAACGAACCGGCTGCGATCTCCAAGGGTAAACCAATCAAGGACAAGCAGATGGCAGAACCCCAATCCGTAAATCTCGATCAATGCGCCCCCTACGAACCCGGGGAATTTGTGATCGATGATATCAAGGCGGTCGAAACCAAGGCTTCCGCCCTGGTGCCCGGCATCATGAATGTTGTCGGTGTCGGATTTGTCTACATTCCCCAAACGCGTGTTGACGGCAGCGAGCATGTGGTGATCAAGACGTTCGCTCTGAGTGACAACAAGGCCGGAAACGTGACGCCGGTGACCGATCTCCTGCTTGATTTCAAGGACGGAAACTACGAGGCACGGGTCGCGGTGCCTGAACCTTTCCGGGTGGAGCAGGACTTCCATATGACAGTCAAGCTTGAACCGGACAAGCACGGCATAGACGGCGGCTTTCTAAGGGTCCTCTTCTTCTACGACTACGAAACACACTGCTAGAGTATCCGTTTTGATCAAGCAGGAATTTGTCTCCATTTACTATCCTGCTTTATCAACGTGTTTGCTGGCCGCTAAAAGGACAGGCCCGCCGGATGGCGGGCCTTCTTGTTCCTCAAAAGTCGAACCTGACGCCTTGCGCCAGCGGCAATTCGGCGGAGTAGTTTACCGTCGAGGTCTGGCGGCGCATGTACCCCTTCCAGGCATCCGACCCGGATTCGCGGCCGCCGCCCGTCTCCTTTTCGCCGCCGAAGGCACCGCCGATCTCGGCCCCGGACGGCCCGATATTGACATTGGCGATGCCGCAGTCGGAGCCGCTTGCCGACAGGAAGGTTTCCGCTTCCCGCATGTTGAGCGTGAAGATGCACGACGACAGACCCTGTGGAACATCATTTTGCAGCGCGATCGCGTCGTCCAGATGCTCGTATTCCATGACGTAGAGGATCGGAGCGAAGGTTTCCGTTTTCACGGTCTCTGTCTGGCCGGGCATTTCAACCAGCGCCGGCGCGGCATAGGCACCGCCCGGCACACCGCCGGATACCGGCGCTCCGCCATGCACCGTGCCGCCGTCCGCACGCGCCCTGTCGAGCGCATTTTGCATCGCGTCGAGCGAAGCCGTATCGATCAGCGGGCCGATAAGCGTTCCTTCCACCCGCGGGTCTCCGATCGGAAGACTGCCATAGGCTTTCACCAGTCTGGCGACGAGATCGTCCTTGATCGATGTGTGCACGATCAGGCGGCGCAGCGAAGTGCAGCGTTGGCCGGCGGTGCCGACGGCTGAAAAGACGATCGCGCGCACAGCCATGTCCAGATCCGCCGACGGAGCGACGATCATGGCGTTGTTGCCGCCCAGTTCCAGGATCGGACGTCCCCAGCGCGCGGCGACTTTCGGCCCGACAATGCTGCCCATGCGCGTGGACCCGGTGGCGGACAGGATCGGCACGTCCTTCGATGTCACAAGCGCCTCGCCGGTGCCGGATCCGCCGATGACCACCTGCATCAG
>JBCDEN010000778.1:0-2126 GCA_039179715.1 Pseudomonadota bacterium | reverse complement strand
TTGAACGGTATTCGTTCGACGGTGAGTTTAATTCCGGCAGCAGTGGGCTCGATGCTGCAATTCATTCCGTTGCGTTTCGGTTGAACAGCTTCGCGTTCTCGGGAGGCCATGGCTTGGCTTGCCAGATCAAGTCTGGCAACGACGAGCGATGACCGATTTCAAATTCACCGGCTCGGTTCCCAATCGCAACCTCATCCTGAGGAGGTATTGCGAGACGCTCCCGGGCACAGTCCATCTGCTCAATTGCAGGTTCTGACGATCTCCGCGATTTCGCCAAGCTGACCGGCGAGGGGGCTGGACTTGCGCCAGACCATGCCGACGGTCCGTGTCGGCTCAGGGTCGTCGAAGCGGCAAACGGAGACGGAGGCGGAACGGGTTTCAACCGGCACCGCCATTTCCGGAATGAGCGTGACCCCCATTCCGGCACTGACCATCTGAACAAGCGTGGACAGCGAACTGGCGTCGAGCACTTCGCGCGGCGGTCCGGAGGGCAGGTTGCAGAAGGACAGTGCCTGATCGCGAAAGCAATGGCCTTCCTCGAGCAGCAAGAGCCGCATCTCCCGCAGCCGGTCGGCGCTGGGCATCGGCGCGTCCGCCTCTCCGGCCGAGCGTACGAGCATGAAGGATTCATCGAAAAGCGGCGTTTCGGTGAGCGATCCTTCTGAAACGGGCAGGGCGACGATCGCCGTATCCAGCTTGCCCTCGCCGAGTTCCTGGATGAGCTTGGGCGTGACCGTCTCGCGCACATGGATCTCAAGTTCCGGATGCTGTGCCGACAAGGCTCCGATGACGCGGGGCAGAAGGTAAGGCGCAATAGTCGGGATCACGCCGATGCGCAGCCGCCCGACAAGCCGGTCCCGCGATGCACGCGCCAGATCGCCAAGTTCTTCCGCGGCACGCAGAATGTCGCGGGCACGCTCCACCGCAATCTCGCCGAAATGCGTCAGCCGCACCTGGCGCGGGCCGCGTTCGATCAGGGCCGCGCCAAGCGCTTCCTCCATGTCCTTGATCTGCATCGACAGGGCCGGCTGTGAAATGGCGCAGGCATCCGCCGCCTTGCCAAAATGTCCGTGGCGGGCGAGAGCCTCGAAATATCGAAGTTGTTTCAGCGTGATATTTATCATAAGAAAAAACTATCAAAGCAATCAGAAAATTCAACTTCTTCTGATAGGTGTGCTCTGTTAGTTTAGAATCACACCAGACTGGAAACACGGAATCTACACATTAAATGTAGTCACACGAACCAGACTGGTACCAGATTACGGAGTTCTCCGGCCATCTGCCAGCATCAGGACAAGAGGTGTGATCACAACAGCGGACACACTGTCAAAATGCTGTCACTGGATCGGAGTTGAGTAGGCGCGGTGCTTCGCACCGGGACGCGAAATGGAGAGGAATATGGACGCTAAGGTAGACAAGGCGGGCGGATGCCCCGTCATGCACGGCGGTAACACGTCGATGGACAATCCGGTGACAAAATGGTGGCCGGACGAACTCAACCTCGACATTCTTCATCAGCATGGTGCGCGGACCAACCCGATGGACGCGGATTTCGACTTCCGTGAAGCCGTCAAGGGACTGGACCACGAAGCCGTCAAGGCTGATGTACGCGCCCTCATGACAGACAGCCAGGACTGGTGGCCGGCCGACTGGGGCCACTATGGCGGCCTTATGATCCGTCTGGCATGGCACTCTGCCGGCTCCTATCGCATGCAGGACGGCCGCGGCGGGGCAGGTTCCGGCAATATCCGTTTCGCACCGCTCAACTCGTGGCCGGACAATGCCAGCCTGGACAAGGCGCGCCGCCTGCTGTGGCCGGTGAAGAAGAAATACGGCAATGCCCTGTCCTGGGCCGACCTCATCATCCTGGCGGGCAACATGGCTTACGAATCCATGGGCTTCAAAACCTTCGGCTTCGGTTTCGGCCGCGAAGACATCTGGGGCCCGGAAACCGACGTCTACTGGGGGGCGGAAAAAGAGTGGCTCGCCCCCGCCGGGAACCGCTACGAAAGCACGGACGACGCGGCTACCCTGGAAAATCCGCTGGCAGCGGTCCACATGGGTCTGATCTACGTCAATCCGGAAGGTGTCGACGGTCAGCCCGATCCGATCAAGACCGGAGCGCA
>JBCDEN010000563.1:0-3343 GCA_039179715.1 Pseudomonadota bacterium | reverse complement strand
GTCAGGCTGTCGAGCATGCCGAAGGGCTCGTCCAGAAGCAGCAATTTCGGAGACAGCGCAAAGGCACGCGCAATACCGACGCGCTGCTTCATGCCGTTGGACAGATCCGCGGCCGCCTTGTGCATGGCGTCGGCAAGGCCGACTTTCGACAAGTAGTATTCGATGACATCCCGTTTTTCGGATTTCGACGCATCCGGATAAACCTTGTCGACACCGAGAGCGACATTCTCGTAGGCGGTCAGCCAGGGCATCAGGCTGGGCGCCTGGAACACGACAGCGCGGTCCGGCCCTGCCTGCGTAATATGCGTTCCGTCGAGAATGATCGCCCCTTCCGTGATCGGGTTGAGCCCCGCGACCATGGAAAGAACCGTCGACTTGCCGCAGCCGGAGTGGCCGATCAGCGTGATGAATTCGCCCTTGTTCATTTTCAGGTCGAAACCATCGACGACAGTGAGCGGACCCTTGGGCGTCGGGTAGACCTTCTTGAGCTGCGAGAACTCAAGGAAGCGATTGTCCTTGCTGCTCTCCGCGGCGCGCTCATAGGCAGACGGCAGCTTGTCTTCCTTGGGCACCCGCTGCGTGATCGGCACGATGTTCGGCAGAACGATATCGCGTTCCATGTCCGCCCCGCGCTCTGCACCGACAGCCATGAGATACTCGGTAATATCGGCTCTCAGCTTGATGAAATCGTCATCGTGGTTGAGTTCGCCGCGATCCCGCGGGCGCTTGAAGGGAACATCGAATTCCGGCCCGAGCGTCGCCTTGGCTCCTGGCTTGAGCGGGATGATCCGGTCGGCAAGCAGGATGGCTTCATCGACATCGTTGGTGATCAGGACGATGGTCTTCTTTTCCTGTTCGCAGATCGCCGCGAATTCATCCTGAAGCTTGGCGCGCGTCAGGGCGTCGAGCGCGGACAGCGGTTCGTCGAGCAGGAGGAGTTCAGGCTGCATGGCGAGCGCCCGTGCAACGGCCACGCGCTGGCGCATGCCGCCGGAAAGTTCCGCCGGCTTGCGGTCGCGCGCATGGGCCAGACCGACCATCTCGATATACTTGTCGCAGATCGCCTTGCGCTCTTTCGCGGACTTCTTCCTGAAGACCGTATCGACCGCAAGAGAGACGTTGCCGGTGACGGAAAGCCAGGGCATCAGGGAATAGGACTGAAACACCACGCCCCGGTCCGGGCTTGGTCCGTCGATCTCTTTTCCCTTGAAGATGACCCCGCCCTGGTCGGCCTCGATCAGGCCGGCAAGCAGGGAAATCAGCGTGGTCTTGCCGGTGCCGGAGAACCCGACAATGGCAATGAACTCGCCCTCTTCCACCTTCAGGTTGATGTCTTCCAGGACGTCGGTGCGGTTCGCACCTTCGCCGTAGGATTTGGAGACACCGGATATTTCCAGAAAGGGCATACCTGTCTCCTTAGCGGTTGGCGCTGAACGTGAACGCCCGCTGCAGGGCGAACATCAGGCGGTCAAGCATGAAACCGATCAGGCCAATGGTCAGGACGGCCACCATGATCTTGGCGAGCGACTGGGAAGATCCGTTCTGGAATTCGTCCCAGACGAATTTGCCGAGGCCCGGGTTCTGCGCGAGCATTTCCGCAGCGATCAGCACCATCCAGCCCACACCCAGCGACAGCCGCAGACCGGTAAAGATCAGCGGCAGCGAAGATGGCAGGACGAGCTTGGTGATGGTCTTCCAGGTCGGCAGCTGCAGAACGCGTCCGACATTCATCAGATCCTTGTCCACCGAGGCGACACCGAGCGCGGTGTTGATCAGCGTCGGCCACATGGAACACAAGGTCACGGTCACGGCCGATATCAGCAGCGACTTGGACAGCCAGTCATAGGGATTGGCGTAGGTGGCCGACACGATCATGGTGACGATGGGAAGCCAGGCGAGCGGCGAGACCGGCTTGAATATCTGTATGAGCGGATTGATCGCGCCGTTGAAGGATCTGGAGAGGCCGGAAGCGATCCCCAGCGGCACCGCGATGATCGTCGCGATCAGGAAGCCGAGACCGACGGTCATGAGTGACGTGCCGATCTGGTCGATATAGGTCGGCTTGCCGGTATAATTCCGCCACTTGATCTTGTCCGTCTTGCCTTCCGCCTCGAATTTGGCATTGCGCGTGTCCTGCCGCTCAAAGAAGGCTGCGGCTTTCTCGCGCTCGCGCACATGGTCGTCCCACAGATTGATCGCCTGGCTCCAAACCTGCGCGGGTCCGGGTACGGCACCAAGCGAGGTCTGGACCTGCGGCGCGAGCGTCCCCCAGAGAACGAGGAAAGCCACGATGCCGAGCAACGGGATCAGGAGCACCCGCTTCAACTCTCCCAGCTGTTCCTTCGGGCTGTCACCCGCCGCGATTTTCATCAGCGGCACGAGCCACGAAAACCCGAGCGCATCCAGCCAACCGCCGGTCTTGTTGATCCAGGTGAAAAGCTTTTCTTTCCGGGCGGCCCGGGCAAGGTCCGGTGATCCGGCGGTGTCGGCATTGGCCATGGGGTGCGTCCATTGGTTTGAATTGAAATTTCAAAATGGCAGCAGCGGACGCGTGGTCCGCTGCTCCCGGATCTCCGGCTTAGCCGCCGACAACTTCGCTGCCATCGACGATCTGCTCGCCTTTCAGGCCGATCGGCAGGCTGTCGATATAGGCGTTCGGCTGCTTGCCGTCGTAGGGGATGCCGTCGATGATGTCGGCCGCCGGGGTCGGCGCGCGGTAACCGTCGGAATCCCAGGGGAAGTCCTGTTCCGCCACATGGCCTTCCTCAACCAGCAGACGCGCGGCTTTCAGGTAGGTTTCCGGCAGATAGACGGACTTGGCGACTTCGTCATACCAGCTGTCCGGCTGGTGCTCCGGGATCTGGCCCCAGCGGCGCATCTGCGTCAGGTACCAGACCGCATCGGAGTAATACGGGTAGGTCGCGTAGTAGCGGTAGAACACGTTGAAGTCCGGGATCTCACGCTTGTCGCCCTTCTCGAATTCGAACGTTCCGGTCATGGAATTCGCGATGACCTCGGCATCGGCACCGACATATTCGGACCGCGCGAGCATCTCCACCGCTTCCATGCGGTTCGCATTGTCGTTTTCATCGAGCCACTTGGCGGCACGGATCAGCGCCTTGGTGATGGCAAGCGTGGTGTTCGGGTTCTCTTCGGTGAACTCCTTGGTCAGACCGAATACCTTTTCCGGGTTGTTCTTCCAGATCTGGTAGTCCGTGATGACCGGAACCCCGATCCCCTTGAAGACCGCCTGCTGGTTCCACGGTTCGCCAACGCAATACCCATAGATCGTGCCGGCTTCGAGCGTTGCCGGCATCTGCGGCGGCGGCGTCACGGAAAGGAG
>JBCDEN010000759.1:0-2217 GCA_039179715.1 Pseudomonadota bacterium | reverse complement strand
CCCGCGGTCCAGCGCCGCGCGCACGCTGTCCTCGGCCGCGCCGGATTCGCCGCCGATCAACTCCACAAAGATGTCGATATCCGCGGTCCTTGCCATGTCGACAGGATCGCTGAACCACGCGCAGGCGGAAACATCGATGCCCCGGTTCCTGGAGCGATCGCGAGCGCTCACGGCAGTCACCGTGACAGCAGTTCCGGTTTTTCTGGCAATCAGTTCACCGTGTTTTTCCAGTAGTTGCACAACCGACGTGCCGACGGTGCCAAGTCCAGCGACGCCAATTTTCAATGCCTCAGCCATTCGGATTAATTTCCAGTTCAATTCAGCCAGAAGTCTCAAGCGGGATGACGTTGTGCAGCTTTTGGTCTGCAGTTTCAAGAAAGCGGCGGATATTTCTGGCGGCCTGCCGGAGCCGCTGTTCATTCTCAACGAGACCGATGCGTACGAAATCGTCTCCGTGTTCGCCGAAACCCAGACCCGGTGCCACGGCGACATCGGCACGCTCAAGGAGGAGCTTGGAAAATTCGAGGCTGCCAAGTGCCCGGAACTTCTCGGGGATCGGCGCCCAGCAGAACATGCTTGCGTCCGGGGCCGGCACGTCCCAACCGGCCCGTCCGAAACTGTCCACCACAACGTCCCGGCGTTTCTTGTAGACCTGCCGGGTCTCCGCGATACAGTCCTCCGGACCGTTGAGGGCCGCGGTCGCCGCAACCTGGATCGGCGTGAACGCACCGTAGTCGAGATAGGATTTCACGCGTGACAGCGCAGATACCAGACGGTCGTTGCCGACGGCAAAGCCCATGCGCCAGCCAGGCATTGAAAACGTCTTGGAAAGCGAGGTGAATTCGACCGTGACGTCCATCGCACCCGGCACCTGGAGAACGGACGGCGGCGGCGTCGCCCCGAAATAGATCTCCGAATAGGCAAGGTCGGACAAGATGAAGATGTCGTGTTTGCGCGCGAAGGCGACAACGTCCTTGTAGAAGTCAAGATCAGCGCAATAGGCGGTCGGATTCGCGGGATAACAAAGGATGATTGCGATCGGCTTTGGCACCGAGTGAATAACAGCGCGCTCAAGTGCGTCGAAGAATGCCGGGCCGGGCTCAGCGGGCACGTTGCGGATCGATGCGCCGGCCATGAGAAAGCCGAAGGTATGGATCGGGTAACTCGGGTTCGGGCTCAGGATTACATCTCCCGGGGCGGAGATCGCCTGCGCCATGTTCGCAAACCCTTCCTTGGAGCCTAGAGTGGCGATCACCTGCGTGTCGGGATCGAGCTTCACGCCAAAGCGGCGGCCATAGTAGGCGGCCTGCGCCTTTCGCAAGCCCTGAATGCCTTTCGACGCCGAATACCGGTGTGTCCGCGGGTCCTGCACCACCTCGGTCAGCTTGTTCACGATGTGCTGCGGGGTCGGCAGGTCCGGATTGCCCATGCCAAGGTCGATGATATCAGCACCTGCTGCGCGCGCCTTTGCCTTCAGACGGTTGACTTGTTCGAAGACATACGGCGGCAGCCGCTTTATCTTATGGAATTCCTCCATGGCGCTGATCCCTGCGAATTGACGTTGTGGCGGCACGCGAGCACGACCATGTCCGCGCGGCGGGGCTCTTTTAGCAGCCTCGAAGCGTTTTCGCATCCGTCTTTGCGAAACTTGCCACCTAATTTTGGCTTGTATTGCGGAATGTCATTTCCGGAACCGCAGCCGACCCGGGATTTAAAACGATTAAGTCGCCGGCACCTTTTTCTGCCTTGCCTGATGACTAATTTTGAGGCCCCTCGCCGTGGCACAGCGACCTCGCGTTTCAGAGGCAGGCGATAAAGTCTTTCATTGCAGGTGACGTCACTGCGGACCGGCGAGCGATTCAAGATATTCTGCCGTCTCCTCGCGGTCGGCAGGATTGATCAGTCCGCTTGAGTCACCGGAGCTCACCGGACGGTCATACCCCTTCGGCTTTGGTACATTCCCGTCCAGCTGGGACTTGTCGCGCTTGAGGGCGACAATCAGAGGCGTCCCCGGCCCGACACCACAGGCTGTCAGGGCAAAGCAGAGAAGTATCGCGCTCCAAGATGCGCGCATTCCGGTCAGACTCACCGTGTTCCTCCCGCGGCGATGCAAAAGAGACCGCACTGGCCTTTTTTGAAACGCTATCAGGTATTTTGCCATCGCGCGGCAAGTTTCAGGTCTTTTCCAGAAGTATGACGGCGCCTGCCGTCAGAGCT
>JBCDEN010000479.1:0-3932 GCA_039179715.1 Pseudomonadota bacterium | reverse complement strand
TTGCGATCGAGACAAGCCCCTGTTCGGTGACGAGCAACGCACCCCAGTCCAGGATCGCACCTTCGACCAGGAAAGTCGTGGCGGTGAGCAAGGCAATAACGAGAACGATCCCTTTCGGTAACACGATGGCGTTCGCTTTTGATGCCGGTTCCGCCTTCAGCAGCATGGGCCAGGCCACAAGAATAGCGCCAATTGCCAGACTGGCGCAGGTGCTTGCCGTCAGGACGGGCGTTGCCCCGAGCGAGAGCAATAGTGTTGCACCGCCTGCACCTGCAAACCCGCCGATGCTGAAAAGCGCATGAAAACCGGACATGAGTGGCTTCGGCGATCCGCGCTCCACTTCCACGGCGTGGGAGTTCATGCCGACTTCGAGCATGCCGAGAAAGGTCCCGATCAGGACGACAAGGACGCCCATTGCCCAGGCCGAACCGATGAAACCGACACCGGGAAACAAAAACGCCAGACCGAGGCCGCCGGCAACCGTCACCTTGCGCGTTCCAAAATGCGTGCAGGCAATTCCGGCAAGCGGCATGGCTACGACCGAGCCGGCACCGAGACCGAGGAGCAGAAGACCGAGACCGGCGTCATCCAGGCTCAGTCTCTGCTTTACGTAGGGAATGAGCGGTGACCAGCATCCAAGCACAAACCCGGCAGCGAAAAACGCAAGACGGGTGGCGAGCCTGGTTGCGGGCCGATAAGACGAAAGCTCCCCTATCCCCGCGCTCATCTGGCGCCCGTCCGACTTGCCGCCGGGGGCCCGGCCACGAGCACCTGATTGGTCTCGGTCCTGAATTCACGCCGGCTTTCTTCGCTCAGCCCGGCCTCCAGAACCAGACAGTCAATCCGCTCAAAGGGTAGGATCCTGTGCGGCAAGCGGGTGGCAAGCTTCTCCCCGGTTGCCAGGATGGCAACGCGGCTGCTGTTTCGCACAGCCGCTCGTTTCACGTCCGCATCGCCAGGGTCGTAGGCACTGACGCCGGTCTGGCGGCACAGGCCGCATGTGCCCAGAAAGGTCAGGTCGAACTGGAAGTTTTCCAGGGCCATCACGGCTTGCGACCCGGTCATGCCGCCGACATCAGCGTTTACGCTGCCTCCGAGTGCGAAAAGGTGCAGGCCCTTCCGTCCCATCAGCTTCGCAATCACGGGAATGGAGTTGGTCACAACCGTCAATTCAAGGTTCCGGGGCAGATGATCCGCAAGGATGATGTTCGTGCTGCCGGCATCCAGAAACAGGCAGTCTCGCGGTCCGACAAGGGAAACTGCCGTCTTCGCCAATGCCTCCTTGCGCTCGACATCTTCTGTCCTGCGCACCGACACCGGCTGCGCAGTCGGCGCGACAGGCAGCGCACCGCCATAGACCTTTTCACACAGGCCTTCAGCAGCCAGCTTGCGCAGGTCCCTGCGAATGGCGTCTTCGGAGACAGCGTAGTCGGCCGCCAGTTTTGCCGCTGAAACCGCTTCACCCCGCGCCAGGGTCTCAAGGATCGCAGCCCGGCGCTGATTGGGTAAATGTGAGATATTGGACATAAACGTGCAATATCATGCATAAATGCGCAAAAGCAAGAATGATGTTGCACGATGTGACCAGGTTTACAACTCCCGCAGCGGGCACGAATTCGAGATACCGGGCGTCGGAAAACAAATCGCGGCGTCGGGAAAACGCAGCACGACCAAAAGGATCACCGTCGACGTCTCTGGCCGGCAATCAGATCACGATGCGTGCCCCGGCACCCAAGTTGCCGCAAGATGAAAATTATCCCGGTTGGTTCGAACCGCTCCTGGCAATGGGCGAGAGAACTGTTCCTTCGACGTCCCGGAAGACTTCGACATGGTCGATGTTCATTTGGTCAATGCCATAGCGGACCGCGTTTTCAAACACCTGCCGATCATCGCCGTCATAGAACATCTGCGTGATGAGGTTTGCGGCCTTGGCTTCGCTCACCAGATGTTCCTCCAGCGTGTCCACGTCGAATTCAAGGATATGGGCATCCTGCGCGACCGCCCGTTCCACCGAACCGACATGCGCAAACAAAATCATGCGTTTCAGATCCGGGACCTTGGCGCGCGCCTCCACGCGGATCGCCTGATCGAATGAAAAGGTCCAGGCATCATCGAGCATGCCGCGCGCCGCCAGCATGTCGCGAACTTCGCCAGGGTCTCCTTGCTTGATCTCCACATAGGTTCCGATACGGCCGCGGCAGGCATCCAGAAACGCGTCCAGGCGCGGTATGCACTCACCGGCAAACCCGGGAGAGAACCACGCGCCTGCATCGAGGCGGTCCAGTTCGGCGGACGCAAGGTCCGACAGGCGGCCGGACCCGCTGGTCGTCCGATCGAGCGTATCGTCGTGCAGCACATAGAGCACGCCGTCCCGGGATGGCCTGACATCGAGTTCGACAACGTCCGCGCCGAGTTCAATGGCCTTTTCGAGCGAGGCGAATGTATTTTCGGGAGCGTGTCTGCATGCACCTCGATGGCACACGATCACTGCCTGTTTCACGTTACGTACTCCTTGTAGCCGTACCGGACCGGCTGCCCCCCTGAACTGCTTTCTCACCTCTTAGGACAAGATTTTCAACACTAGCTGCCTGAATTTCTTGATGGATTGATGACAGGCCAACTTGTGTCGTTTTTTCATGAACTTACGAACGCCGCATTTTCAACCCACAACCTGAAAATGCAATTTCCTCGAACTACATGTAATCGCGATTCGGCCATCATGCGTCCACACCCAAGCGCTGCGCCGCTTTGGGCGACTTTCTGCCACGGTGCGACATATTGTTCAGCCACACCGAACGGTCAGTCAAATTGCACTGCAGAATTTGTTTCCTATCTTCCCAATGCAGCGTTCATGAGCGAACGCTCTCAGACAAACGATATGAGGTTCAACCATGATCCGTCTTGCAACATCCGCACTTGCTCTTTCGCTTCTGGCCGCGCCGGCACTCGCCGAACCGGTTGCCTATGATTTCGACAAGTCTCACGCCAACCTGTCTTTCACCTATAACCACCTCGGCTATTCGACCACAGACGGCCGCTTCGGCGACTGGGACGGCACGCTGCTGATCGACAAGGACACGCCCGCAAACTCTTCCGTCGAATTCACCATCAATATCGACAGCCTCGATACCTTCTGGGCGGATCGCGACACGCACCTGAAAAGCCCCGACTTCTTCGATGCAGCCAAGTTCCCGCAGGCAACCTTCAAAAGCACCAAGGTCGAACAGACCGGCGAAAACCAGTTGGACGTCACGGGCGATCTGACGCTTCGCGGCATCACCAAACCTGTCACGCTAACCGTCGACGTGTTGGCACTGGGAGACCATCCGATGGCCAAAAAACCGGCTGCCGGCTTTGCGGTCACCACCGTTTTGAAGCGCTCGGACTTCGGCATGGACAAGTTTGTGCCCTATGTAGGTGACGAAGTCACTGTGACCTTCCATACGGAAACGCTGGTCTCGGGGGCCACGAACTGATCTGAGGGAAATGGGGCCGGTGACGCCGGCCTCACATGTCGAGGAGCCCGTTATGCTGCGCAATACTTCGACCGGCTATGGACGCATTGCGATCACCTTTCACTGGACAATGGCCCTGCTGATCGCCGGGATGCTTGCTTTCGGGCTCTACATGACCTCGCTTCCGCCGACCGATCCGGAGACGTTCCAGTTCTATCAGCTTCACAAGTCGATCGGTTTCGTGGTGCTGGCGCTTGCGGTCCTCAGGTTGCTCTGGCGGCTTGTGAACCCCACGCCAAAATTGCCGATGGGCATGCACCCGCTTGAGAAGACGGCAGCACATCTCGGGCATATCGGTCTTTATGCGCTCATCTTCGCGATGCCGATCACAGGCTGGTTCATGGTCTCCGCTTCGCCCTGGGGCATCCCGACGGTCATGTTCAATGTCTTGCCAATCCCGCATCTACCGGTTCCCGA
>JBCDEN010000125.1:0-8381 GCA_039179715.1 Pseudomonadota bacterium | reverse complement strand
CTCATGCGGTGGGTGCTGATAATCACCGTCGTATCGGCGCTGTTGTAATCCATCAGTCGGGCAATCAGCCGCCGCTCCGAAGCAAGGTCGAGGTGACTGGAGGGTTCGTCAAGAAACAGGACGCGGGGTTTGCGCAGCAGGATCCTGGCAAGGGCGACGGCCTGTTTCTGACCACCGGACAGGAAACGCCCGCCTTCACCGACCTGGAGATCGTAGCCGAGTGGGTTCTTGGCTACGAACTCCTCGACGCCGGCGATCCTTGCCGCTTCGACGAGCGCGTCATCGTCAGCGAAAGGGTCGCCCGCGCTGATGTTCTCGCGCACGGTCCCGCTGAACAGAACGTTGTCCTGCGACAGAAAGCCGACGTTGGATCTGAGGTCGGCCGGATCGAATTGGCGCGTGTCGGTGCCGTCGATCAGGACCGCGCCGTTCGATGGGTAGTACAGTCCGGACACCAGCCGGCCAATCGTGCTCTTGCCCGAGCCGACGCGTCCGATCAGACCAACCGTTTCTCCGGGCCTTATCCTGAAGGATATGTTCTTTAGACTGTCGTCTTCAGCGCCAGGGTAGCGGAAGTCGACGCCCTTAAACTCGACCGAACCGGAGGCGATGCGCTTGTTGATATAGGTCCGGCCGGATTTGCGCTCGGTCTCGGTTTCCATGATCTCGTTGAGAATCTTGTAGGAATGAACGGTCTGGCGCAGCCGTGTCAGCGTGTTGGCGACATTGGCCAGCGGGGCAAGCACACGGCCCGACAGCATCATCGCGGCGATCAAGGCACCCATGGTGATGTCGCCGCTCTGGATCAGGTAGACGCCCCAGACGATGATCACGATGGAAACCGACGCCTGAACAAGGCCCGTGCCCGACTGTGCGATCAGCGCCCAGAAGCGCCCCTTCATGATCGCGGCACTGCTGGCGGCGACGGAGCGTTCCCACTTCGTCTGCATCCGTCCTTCCGCGTTGAGCGCCCTGACCGTGTCGAGATTGGCAATGCTCTCCACAAGAATGGAATGGCGGATCGCGCTTTCCTTGTGCGATTGCTCGATGGCGCCGGACAGCGGAGCCTGAACGAACAGGCTGATTGCAAGCACAATGGGAACAGCAATCAGCGGAACGACCGCGATGGGACCGACTAGGAGAAACAGAACGGCGACAAAGATGCCGATGAAGAAGACGTCGATGATCGAGATCAGCGACGACGAGGTGATGAATTCGCGAACATTTTCAAATTCACGGATGTGATTTGCAAACTGGCCGGAGCTGACCGGACGCTTTTCAAAGTCGATCGCCAGCGCATGCGCAAATATTCTGCTCGCCAGAGCATTGTCGGCCTGCTTGCCAGCGACATTGATGATCTGGCCCCGGGCAATCTTCAGGATGAAGTCGAAGATCAGTGTCAGAATGACGCCGATCGCAAGTGCCCAAAGCGTGGGGATTGCAAAATTGGGAACGACGCGATCATAGACGTTCATCGTGAACAAGGGTGAGGCAAGCGCCAGCAAATTGATCAGGAGGGCCGCGATCGCAACATGCGTGTAGTCGCGCCAGTAACCTGAAATGGTGCTCCAGAACCAGTGTCCGTCCGATCCGAGCGCGCGTTCGCTCTTGCCGGACTTGTCCACGACCGGCTGAAAGAAGATCGCATATCCGCTGTACGCCGCCTTGAAGTCGGAAAGCTCAAGCCGCTGTCGTTCCGAAGATTGTGCCGGGTCGATCAGATCGACCTTTCCCATGTCGCGGTCAATGGCGGCAAGCACGCGCAGCTCGGAGTTGTTCAGTGTGATGACGCAGGGAAGGGCAGCAAGAGGTATCGTGTCGAGGTCTATCTTGTCGGGCAGAACCTTCAGGCCGCAATTGGCCGCCGCACGTCCGAGCAAGCCGACCGAAAGGCGATCTGAAGTGCGCGGGAGACCGTTCCAGATCACGGCGTCGGAAACGACATAGCCGTGGACCCGCGCAATGTGTTTCAGACACTCGGCCAGCGGATCTGTTGACGACTGAGAAGCCGGCGGCGTGGCCGTTTCATTCGTCTCTTCGTTACTTTTCTTGAGCATCTCTGGTTTGAACCGAGGTCAGTTTCGCTGCGAAGGAACTGCCAGTCGCCCGGTTTCTCGTGTCCGGTTCGGCCGTGAAAGGCCGTTGATCAATGGCAGGCCACATGCTGCGGTCGTCGAACGTAAACTATTGCGCTGCCGGATAACCGGCAAACTCAATATGCGTTAGAAACGTTAGAATTTACGTAATGGTTCAAGATTGAGTGGATTTCGGGGCAGGATTGTTGCCGCTTCCCGCTGCCCGTCCGTCGCCTCGGGCGGCGCAGTGACGCTCAGATAGGCGAGAAGGTCACCGGAGGTTGCGCGCAGCTGGTAGGTTGAGAACGCATAGACCGCGCGCACGGAGATCAACTCGATCTCGCTGTTGAACAGTGCGTTTTCGGCATTCAACAGGTCCAGCAGCGTCCGCTGACCGATGTCGTATTCCTGACGGTAGCCATCCACGACCTGCCGGTTCGCAGCCAATTGCTCGCGCAAGGAGCGGATCCTGTCGGTTGTTGTGCTGACGGCTGCAAAGGAACGCTGGATGCCTTCCTTCAGTTCGCGGCGGATCCGGTCAACCCGGATCTGGGCCTCCGTGAGACGTTCGCTGTATTCCTGGCTGAGCGCCGTGTCCCGCCCGCCGTTGTAAATGTTCCAGGAAAAGACAACCTTTCCGGAATATTCATTGTTGCGTCCCTCGATGCCGCCGACATCATCGCCAACGGTCGCCTGGCCCTGCAGCGCCACCTCGGGAAGGAAATTCCCCTTGCTCGCTTCGTATTCGAACTTTGCCGCATCCGCATCCGCAAGCGCAGCCCGGACCGTCGGGTGCGTCTGAACTGCGGAATCAACGAGCTGATTGACACTTCCGTTCGGAAGCCGGGCAGGCGTTGCCGGTGCCAGTGATGCGGGCTTCCTTCCGACGACGCGTTCGTATTTTGCGATCGTGTCCAGCAGCGACTGCTGGACTTCCGAGACGATCACCTCGGCGGCAGCAACCCGTTCCCGGGCCTGGGCAAGGTCCGCGGCGCCGGTCTCTCCGCCTTCAAAGCGCAGACGAACATCGGAAAAGATCCGTTTGTGCTTCTCGACATTCAGTCTCGCCTTGGCCAGGATCGCAGTGCTGCGAAGAACGTCGATATAGGATTCCACGGCATCCAAAGCGATTGCCTCGGAGCGTTCCATGACACGCAGCGCAGCGCCATCGACACGGGCACTTTGACGGTAGACCTCGTTCACCGAGGCAAAGCCGTCGAACAGCAGCTGCTGGACGGTTACCGTGAATTCCTTGGAAAAACGCCATTCGTCATTTTCGTCAGCGCTGAAAGAGTTCGGCCGGTCGAGCCGTTCCGGGCCAAGCTCTGCCGAAAGGTCCAGCGTGGGCAGGAACGCCCCCTGAGAACGGCGGTATTCATTGTCGCGCGCGCGCCGGTTCGCAGCCGACTCAAGCACGTCCGGATTGGTAGAGACAGCTTCCTGCACGACTTGTCTCAGGTCGGCGGCAGCGGAGGCTTCGACCAGACATACGCTCAACAGAAGGGCTGGTAAAATACGCATAGACGACATTGCCACGTTTTTGTTCTTTGTTCGGCGCACACTATTACACCTTCCAATGCATGCCCATGCTTTTGTTGCGCCCGCTGGCGGGTAATTGACACCGGTGTTGCTAACGCGCAACGAATCCCGTGTAAAGAGCGTATTTTAGGACAAAACTTAATACTTTATTCACCATGACATTACGCTTTTCAGTCAATCTAGAGCTGTGCACTCAGTTGAATTGGCGAAAAATCTGCTTTTTCTATCCATGCGCCGCAATCCAGTTTGTCTGGCAAAACATCAGTGAGATCTTTGTCCGGCGGCTGAGATTGGGTTTTTGTGGCCACTTGTTTGGCGTGTTGGTTGTGTCGCTACGCACACTGAGTCGGATCAAAGCGTTGACCTGGAGCCGTTGCTGTTCCTAAGGCGAAGCAGACCGTCTCGTGTCTCCCGCACGGTCAGGGTCGAACAGCAGGGTATCGACACCCTCGAAACAGTATCAACACAATAGTCGCACTGGAGATCAAACAGGGGACGGCTTACGTAAATCGTTGGAAATCGACCTGAAAAGCGTTAGGACGGTGAGTTGGAGCCCGTCGGGACGCATGCGGCGGATGATGAAACGGTTTTCGGGACGAGTTCTGCTTGATTTCTTTCAGACCAGTTTTGAACGTTCTCGGGTTCTTGTATGTCGGCCTTGCGACCGCCATGCTTATTCCGGCCATCGTTGATGTTGCCCAGAAGAACGCCGATTGGCAGGCCTTCGTCTTTTCCGCACTGCTGACGGGTCTGTTTGGAATGCTGCTGTCGCTTGCGGTGGGGGGCTCGCTCCGCGAAGGCCTCGACACCCGGCAGACCTTCATTCTGACGACCTTGTCCTGGGCGACCTTGCCGGCATTCGGTGCCTTGCCGTTCCTCTGGCTCGGGATCGGTTATGCCGACGCCGTGTTCGAAGCGGTTTCAGGGTTCACGACGACGGGCTCGACGGTGCTGACCGGCCTGGACGGCTTGCCGCCGGGTCTTCTGGTCTGGCGTTCCATGCTGCAATGGATGGGCGGTGTCGGCATCATCGTCATGGCGATCGTTCTGCTCCCTTTTCTCAGGATTGGCGGAATGCAGCTGTTTCAGAGCGAAAGCTCGGACCGGTCCGAAAAGATCGTCAGCCGGTCTGTCGAGCTTATCCGGCTGATTGGGCTGGCCTATCTGTTTCTGACTGTCCTGTGCATCGCGGCCTATCTGGCAACAGGCATGGAACTGTTCGATGCATTCAACCATGCGCTCACGACAATCGCGACAGGTGGTTATTCGACGCATGATGAATCCTTCGGCTATTTCAAGAATCCGGCCTCTGGCTGGGTCGCCGTGGTGTTCATGATCATCGGCGCCTTGCCTTTCGTGCTGCTGATCCAGGCGCTGCGGGGGCACCCCCTGCAACTCTGGCGCGACCCGCAGGTCCGCGCGCTTCTGGGGTTTCTGGCTCTCGTCTCGCTCACGCTGACGGTCTATCTGGGCATCAACATGCGCTTTCCGTTCGAGGAGGCGCTCCTCAGGGCGACATTCAATGTGGTCTCGATCGTGACCGGCACCGGCTACGCTCTGGGTGACTTTTCCCAATGGGGCGCGCCGGTTGTCGGCATCGCTTTTCTCCTGATGTTCGTCGGCGGCTGCACCGGTTCGACCACGGGCGGCATCAAGATTTTCCGCTTCCTGGTCTTTTTCGGCACGGTGCGGGCGCATCTTCGCCGCATGGTCCGGCCGCACCGGATCATGTCCGAAGAATATGCAGGCACCCGGCTGACACCTGAACTGTCGTTCTCCGTTCTTGCCTTCCTGGTGGTCTATATGGGCTCCGTCGGGATCATCACCGTGGCGTTGTCGTTTTTCGATCTGGATCTGGTAACGGCAATTTCGGCTGCTGCGACATCCGTCGGAAATGTCGGGCCCGGGCTCGGGCCCGTGATTGGACCGGCCGGCCATTTCGCTCCGCTGCCGGATGGGGCAAAGTGGCTGTTGTCATTCGCGATGCTTGTTGGCCGTCTCGAACTGTTCACGGTATTGGTGCTGTTGGACCCGGACTTCTGGTCGAAGTAGGTCCGGCGCAGCTTTTCCTTTCTATGGTGGGAAACCCGACATGAAATTTGCTGAACCTCTGGTCGGCGGCCGTCTCGTCAAGCGCTACAAGCGCTTTCTTGCCGACGTTGTACTCGACGGCGATGGCAGTGAGATCACGGCCCATTGCGCAAATCCGGGGTCGATGCTGGGATTGAAGGAACCGGGCGCGCGCGTCTGGCTGTCGCCCTCAAACAATCCGAAGCGGAAGCTCAAATATTCCTGGGAGATCATCGAGGCGGACGGCGCGCTTGTGGGCATCAACACGTCTCATCCCAACACGCTTGTGGAAGAGGCCATCGAAGACGGGCGGATCGAAGAACTGCGCAGCTACGCCTCCTTGAGGCGGGAAGTCAAATACGGCAAGAACTCGCGTATCGACGTCCTCCTTCAAGACAGCGACGGCGGCAAGACCTATGTCGAGGTTAAGAATGTCCACCTGATGCGGCAGCCGGGCCTGGCTGAATTCCCCGACAGCGTGACGGCGCGCGGTGCGAAGCATCTTGGCGAACTCGCCGATATGGTGGCTGAAGGCCACAGGGCCGCGATGGTGTTTCTGGTTCAGCGTCCGGACTGCGAACGTCTGAGCCTAGCGGAAGATATCGATCCGGCTTACGCGGCTGCCTTCGGCTCGGCGCGCAGCGCCGGTGTCGAAGCCTATGCCATCGGTTGTGACGTGCGTCTGGACGGCATTGACGCAGTAAAACCCGTGGAGATCATTGTCTGATTTCGCACACTTATCGCCCAATACTCTAACGAAAGCGATGGGGGCCGGCCTGGCCGCCGCAGACGATCAGCCCGCACTGTCCTTTGAAAGCGGCGGCTGGAACTGCCAGCCCATGTCCCAGGGAAAATAGATCCAGGTGTCCTGGGAAACCTCCGTGATGAACGTATCCACCATCGGCACGCCCACAGGTTTTGCGTAGACGGTGGCATAATGCGCCTTGGGCAGCATCTCGCGCACGACCTTGAGCGTCTTTCCGGTGTCGACCAGATCGTCGATCACGAGCACGCCGCTGCCTTCACCGCCTTCAAGATCAACCACTTTCGGGTCGACCGGCTTGATCACCTTGAGTTGCCCCTGATTGTCGTAGTCATGATAGGAGGCAATGCAGACGGTCTCAATGGTTCTGATCCCGAGTTCGCGGGCCACAATGCCGGCGGGGACAAGGCCGCCGCGCGTGATGCACACAATTGCTTTCCATTCACCTTCGCTGGAAAGCCGCCAGGCAAGGGCCCTGGAGTCGCGATGGAACATGTCCCAGGAAACCGGGAACGCTTTGTTTTGAGTGGAATTCTCCATGTTCAATCTCGCTTGTTATAGGTCCAGGATCTCGGCAACGGCCTGTGCAACATCGTTTGCAGCTGCATCCAGCACGGCTTCGTCTCGAGACCGGATGACAATCTGGGTTGTGAATTTGCCGTCCGAGGCATTCGGGTAGGATCCGATCAGGGTCTGCGGGTGGGCATCTTGTATTGCGGCCAGCCTGTCGGCAATCCGGCTTTCCGGCATGTCGGCGGCAACGGTTTTCGACAGCATCTTCTTGCCGGTTTTCAGCGTTGGGGCAATCGCGTCCATCATGGCCTGCATGATGGAGGGCACACCGGCCATCACATGCACGTTCCCGATCCTGTATCCCGGAGCCTTTGAAACCTTGTTCTCGATCAGATCCGCACCTTCCGGGATGCGGGCCATGCGCTGGCGCGCCGGCGTGAACTGACCGGGCTGATAATGCGTCTCCATGATGGCGACCGCACGGGGATCAAGGTTCAAGGGAACATTGAAAGCCGCCGCCACGCTTTCCGACGTGATGTCATCATGGGTCGGACCGATGCCGCCGGACGTGAAGACGTAGCTGTATCTTGCTCGAAGCGCATTGACGGCGGAGACGATTTCCTCCTGCTCGTCCGGAACGACCCGCACTTCCTTCAAATCGATGCCGAGAGAGGTCATGTAATCGGCCACGAAGCCGATATTCCTGTCTTTCGTGCGGCCGGACAGGATTTCGTCTCCGATGACCAGAAACGCGGCGGTTACGACATCATCTGCCTTCTGACCGGTCATCGCTGCACTCCCTCAATCTTGAATGGGATTTCGCTTTATCCCAGCTTTGTGCCGGGCTCAAGCCAAAGACGGTTTATTGATCGGGTGTCCAGCCATAAATGTGGTCGAAACGCTCGGCAAGTTTTCTCGGCTTCGTGAGACGCAGGACCGCGTCCCGTGCGAAGGCCATTGGACCCGAAAAGTGAAATGTGCGCGCGTTGCCGACCGAAATGCCCTGTATCCTGGCTGCCCTGGGTTTGCGTTCCCGCTCGAAAGCACGCAGAGCAGCCGGAATGTTCTCCACGTCCCCGGGAAGGTGCTTTGCGAGTACCGCCGCATCTTCGATGGCCATCGCCGCACCCTGCGCCATGAACGGCAGCATGGCGTGCGCCGCATCGCCGATCAGGGCAAGATTGCCGTGAGACCAGGGACCGGACGCTTCCACGCTGCACAAGGCCCATTTGAGCCATTGCTGGGGTGCGTTGAGGAGGTTCCGGGTCTCGGCCGGCCAGTCCTTGAAGACGCGCACGACGGTTTCCTTGTCGGCCTCTGCGGACCAGATCTCGTCTTCCCAGTCTTCCCTGACAAGGACTGGCCGGCCGAGACCCGGAATCTCCTCCATGCGCCGCAGCAATGGCTCAAATGGGCCTTGT